>NZ_VFOQ01000002.1:300000-461550 GCF_006716205.1 Oryzihumus leptocrescens
AGGTGGTCGCCCTGCGTGAGGACGTCGCCACCTGTATGCCGGTCTCGGACCTGCGCGGGGTGCGCCGCGGCGCGCCGGTGGTCACCACCGGCGGCCCGCTGCGCGTGCCGGTCGGTCCGGGCCTGCTCGGCCGCGTCGTGGACGCGCTCGGCCGGCCGATGGACGGCGGACCTGCGCCGACCGATGTGACGCTGACCGGGATCGAGGGGGCCGCCCCGCCGGCCATGCGCCGCAGCCGGATCGACACCCAGCTCGGCCTCGGCGTGCGCGCGCTGGACACCCTCGTCCCCTGTGGCCGGGGCCAGCGCATCGGCATCTTCGCCGGCTCCGGGGTCGGCAAGTCGAGCCTGCTGTCCATGATCGTGCGGGGCACCCAGGCGCCGGTGTGCGTGCTGGCCCTCGTCGGTGAGCGCGGCCGTGAGGTGCGCGAGTTCGTCGAGCGCGACCTGGGACCCGAGGGCCTGGCCCGGTCGGTGGTCGTCGTGGCCACCTCCGACGAGCCGGCGCTGGTCCGGCTGCGTGCCGCCTCCACGGCGACCCGGATCGCCGAGTGGTTCCGCGACCGCGGCGAGGACGTCCTGCTGGCCATGGACAGCGTCACCCGCGTGGCCATGGCCCAGCGCGAGGTAGGCCTGGCCGCCGGGGAGCCGCCGGCCACCCGGGGCTACCCGCCGTCGGTGTTCGGCCTGCTGCCGCAGCTGATGGAGCGCGCCGGCACCGCCGAGCGGGGCAGCATCACCGGGCTCTACACCGTCCTCGTCGAGGGCGACGACATGAACGACCCCATCGCCGACGCGGCCCGCTCGATCCTCGACGGCCACGTCGTGCTCGACCGCCGGCTCGCGACCTCCGGGCACTTCCCCAGCATCGACGTGCTCGAGTCGATCTCCCGCAGCGTCAACGCGATCACCAGCCGCGACCAGCGCGCCGACGCGACCGCGCTGCGCCAGCTGCTGGCCGCCCGCCGGGACGCCAAGGACCTCGTCGAGATCGGCGCCTACGTGGCCGGGTCCAACCCGCTGGTCGACCGGGCCCTGCGCCAGGCGGACGCCATCGACGGCTTCCTGCGCCAGGACGTCGAGGACGTCACAGGCCTGCCGGACGCGTGGGCCGCCCTGCACCACCTGGCGGTGTCCCCGTGAGCCGTCGTCCCCGTTCGCGCCTGGCCACGCTGCTGCGGGTGCGCCGGATCGCCGAGGAGGCCGCCCGCGCCCAGCTCGGTGCCGCCGCCGCCCAGCGGGCCCTGGCCGCTACCGCGCTGCAGCGCTCGCGGGAGCAGCTGGCCGACGCCTCGGCCCTCGACGCGCCGGCCCCGGTGGAGCAGTTCGTCTGGGGGCGCTCCCGGATGGAGGCCCGTGCCGCGTCGGTGCACCGTGCCGTCGTCACCGAGGCCGCCTCCCGTCAGGCGCTGGAGGAGAGCCGCTGCCTGTGGAGCGAGGCCGCCCAGCGGATGACCGCGATCGAGCGGCTCGAGGAGCGCGTCCGTGAGGCCGAGCGCCTCGAGCGGCTCGCGCAGGACCAGCAGGTGGCCGAGGAGATCGCCGCCACCCGGGCAGGGGAGGGGCGATGAGCGTCGACCTGTCCGGCCTGGTCGCGGTCCAGTCCCGGATGCTGACCATCCAGAGCCGGTTCGCCACCGTCTCCGGGGCCACACCCGCCGCCGGCTCGAGCGACACGTTCGCCTCGCGGCTGGCGGCCGCCACCGCCGACACGGGCACCGACTCGACCGTCGGCGGGGCCGACCCGGCGTCGGCCACCACCTCCGCCACCGGTGACCAGGTGGTCGCCGACGCGCGCCGCTACCTCGGCGTCCCCTACGTCTGGGGCGGCACCGACCCGCAGCAGGGCCTGGACTGCTCTGGGCTGGTGCAGCGGGTGTACGCCGACCTCGGCGTCGACCTGCCGCGGGTGGCGGCGGACCAGGCCAGTCAGGGGACGCCCGTGGCCTCCCTCGCGCAGGCCCGGCCCGGCGACCTGCTCGCGTTCGGTGACCCGGTCGACCACATCGGCATCTACGCCGGCAACGGCCAGATGGTCGTGGCCCCCAAGACCGGGGACGTGGTCAAGGTCGAGGCCGTCTACCGCACCCCGACCGCGATCCGGCGGATCCTGCCGGACACTGCGACCGCGTCGACGGCGTATGCCGGCGCGGCGACGGGTGCGCTGGCAGCCGCGCCCGCGGCCTACCGGGACCTGTTCACCGCGGCGGCCGCCCGGCACGGTGTGCCGGCGAGCCTGCTCGCGTCGGTGGCGCGGGCCGAGAGCGGGTTCAACCCCTCGGCGGTCAGCCACGCCGGCGCGCTCGGCCTCATGCAGCTCATGCCGGGCACGGCGCGCAGCCTCGGCGTCAACCCGCTCGACCCCGGCCAGGCCGTCGACGGGGCGGCGCGGCTGCTCGCCCAGGACCTGCGCACGTTCGGCTCGACCGAGCTGGCGGTGGCCGCCTACAACGCCGGCCCGGATGCGGTCCGCAGCTACGGCGGCGTCCCGCCCTATGCCGAGACCCGCGCCTACGTGCAGCGGGTGCTGGCCTACCAGAACGGAGGTGTGGCGTGACCGCTGCGATCCCCGCCGGTGCCGGTCCGGTGCTGCCCGGGTCCGCCCCGGGCCGGGCCGCCACCGACCCCGCCACCGACGCGACGTCGGTGGCGTTCCAGGCTGCGCTGTCGGCCGTGCTCCCGGTGCCCGTGTCGCAGGACGCCGCGACGCCGGCTCCGGCGGCCGGCCCTGCCGGGGTGCCGTCGGCAGGCGGTGTGACGGCTCCGGGCGCTGGCCCGGCGCTGTCCGCCGGGCCCGCCTTCGTGGCGCCGTCCACCCCCGAGCCGGCGGACCCGGCGGCAGCTCCGGCGCCGGGTGCTGCGGCACCCGGTGGGCAGGTCTCCGCGTCGGTCGGCGCAGCGCCCTCGACCGCCCAGGCGGCCGGCGTGCAGTGGCTCGCCCCGGCGACGCCGGTCGTCGGCCCCGACGCCTCCGCTGCTGGAGCGGTGCCCGCCGCTGACGCAGGGACGGCCGCAGCGACCGACGCGACGGGCCGGCCCCGCGCCGTCGTCACGGGGCAGGCCCCCGCCTTCGTGCCCGCCCCGGCCGCCGGTGCATTCGTGGTGCCGAGTCCGGGCGACCGTCAGTCGGCCGTCGAAACGCCTGCGGCGCAACCGGATCCGGCGCTGACGGCCGCTGGGGTGAGCGGGGCGGCAGCCGCGCCTGGCGGCGGAGGCGAGGCGCGGGATACCGGCTCGTCGGGCTCCGGCGACCGCCCGCGGACCGTCCTCACCCCGCCCGTGACGCCGGCCTTCCACCCGGCCGCCCCGGCGCACGTGACCGCGGTCGAGCTGACCGCACCGACCACCGAGGCGCCGGCCGGCGCGCCGGAGCTGCCGCACCACCAGGTGATGACCGCGGTCTCGCCGCTGCTGCGCGGGCCGGACGGCGAGCAGTCGCTGCGGCTCCAGCTCCACCCCCAGGACCTCGGCGCCGTCAACGTGACGGTGGAGCTGCGCCGCGGCGAGGTGGCCATCCACCTGCACGCCGCGGACGGTGCCGCCGCCGACCTGCTGCGCGACCACCTGCCCGACCTGCGCCAGCAGCTCGAGGACCAGGGCCTGCGGGCCGGAGCCCTGCAGGTCGACACCGGCAGCGCCGGGTCGGCCGACCAGGGCAGCGGACGCCAGCAGCCCGTGCGACCGGACCTGCCGGCGCCGGGCCGGACCCCGGCCCCGACCAGCCCCACCAGCCACCCCACCACCGCACCGGCGGCCGCCGGCGCGCTCGACCTGAGAATGTGAGGCACCCCAGATGACCGACGCCATCGGCGCGACCGGTGCGTACGCCGCCGCTGCTGCCGCCAGCACGACCTCGAGCTCGGGCACGTCCGCGACCGGCTTCAACGCCATGGGCAGCGACGCGTTCCTCAAGCTCCTCGTGGCCCAGCTGAAGTACCAGGACCCCAGCCACCCCGCGGACGGCACCCAGATGCTCGGCCAGTCCGCGCAGTTCCAGATGGTCGAGAAGCTCCAGCAGATGGCCGACCAGAACACCCAGCTGCTCGCCGAGCAGCAGACGCTCGCCTCGGTCGGCCTCGTCGGCCGCACCGTGGCCTACTCGGACAGTGGTCACGCCGCCAGCGGTGTCGTCAGCTCCGTCCGGTTCAGCCCCGGTGGGCCCGTGCTCACCATCGGCTCCACCGAGGTGCCGCTCACCGCGGTCACCGAGGTCCGCTCGTCCTGACCAGCCCGCCCACCACCCACTGACTTCCCGCTTTCCCACCCGCCGACAGGGACGTTCCCGGGGTTTGAGACCCCTCGAAACCCGGAGGAACGTCCCTCTCGGCGCCAGAAGACAAGGAACACCGACCATGCTTCGTTCGCTCTTCTCGGCCGTCTCCGGCCTCCGCGGCCACCAGACCATGATGGACGTCATCGGCAACAACATCGCCAACATCAACACCGCCGGCTACAAGAGCAGCCAGGTGGTCTTCGAGGACACGCTCAGCCAGGCCCTGAAGGCTGCCGGCTCCCCGCAGGGCACCAGCGGCGGCACCAACCCCGCCCAGGTCGGCCTCGGCGTGCGCGTCGGCGGCATCATGACCAACTTCTCCCAGGGCGCGACCCAGATGACCGGTCGCTCGACCGACATCACGCTGCAGGGCGACGGCTTCTTCGTCGTCAAGCAGGACGGGCAGACGCTGTACTCCCGCGCCGGCGCCTTCTCCTTCGACGCGCTCGGCAACCTGGTCAACCCCGACGGCGCGATCGTGCAGGGTTGGCCGGCGGACTCGCAGGGCAACGTCAACACCAACGCCGCGACGACCGGCCTGAAGCTGCCGATCGGCCAGATCAAGAACCCGCAGGAGACCGCCACCATGCACGTCGGCGGCAACCTGCCGTCCGACGCTGCCGTGGGGGACAAGCTGGTCAGCTCGATGGACATCTTCGACAGCCAGGGCAAGGCGATCTCCGCGACGTTCACCTACACCAAGACGGCCACCGACGCCTGGAGCCTGGACGTCTCGGTGCCCAACGCCACCGGCGGGGCGGCCGCGACCGTCGCCACCCAGGCCCTGACGTGGGACCCGACGACCAGCACCTTCACGCCCGGCCAGGGTGCCCCCGTGACGGTGGCCAAGGGAGGCCTCAACGCGGCGGGCTACACCTTCAACCAGGACGTCTCGCTCGGGCTGGGCACCACCTCCAACCCGTTGACGCAGTTCGCCTCCGCCAACACGGTCAGCGCCCTGGACCAGGACGGCTCCGCGCTCGGCAGCCTGCAGTCGTTCACCCTCTCGCCGGACGGCACCCTGCTGGGCATCTTCTCCAACGGCCAGAAGCAGGCCCTGGGCCAGGTCGCCGTGGCCAACTTCAACAACCCGCCCGGCCTGGAGAAGGTCGGCGGCTCGCTCTACCGCGACACGTCCAACTCCGGCACCCCGGCCGTCGGCCTCGCCGGCACGGGAGGCCGCGGCACCCTGGCCAGCGGCGCCCTGGAAATGAGCAACGTCGACCTCGCCCAGGAGTTCACCAACCTCGTCGTCGCCCAGCGCGGCTTCCAGGCCAACTCCCGCGTGGTCACTGCCTCCGACGAGATCCTGCAGGACCTGGTCAACATGAAGCACTGACGCAGCAGAGCTCGACAACCCGACGCGGGGCCCCGGTTCACCGAACCGGGGCCCCGCTGGCCTGTCATGGCCCGAGACTGGGCAGGTGTCTGCTCCCGTGCCCACCGCTCTGCTCGCCGTGGCCGTCGCGTTCCTGGTCACCGCGTGCGGGCCCGGCACCGATGGCGCTGGCAGCGGCTCGCCGGCTGCGCAGCTGGAGCTGCGCCTCCTGACCTCCGTCGAGGACGGCCCGTGCAGCGGCCCGCCGCTGACGTCGCCGGGACCGGGCCGCGCGTGCGCCCTGTCCGGGTCGGAGACGTACGACCTGGGGCCGGCGCTCGCCGGGGTCGCGCCCATCCGGGCCGAGATCCACGACGACCCCCTGGGGCAGGTCCTGGTCGTCTGGCTCGACGGGTCGGACAGGCCGAGGCTGGCGGACGTCACCCGCCGGGCGGTCGGCCGGCGTCTGGCCGTCCTGGTCCAGGGCCGGGTCCTCGTGGCTCCGGAGGTGCAGCGGCCGATCACCGAGGGCCAGATGGCGCTGGCCGTGCCGACACGGCTCGTGGCTGCTCAGGTGGCCGGGGCGCTCCACGCGTCGGAGACGTCGCCGTCACATGCCCCCGAGGGTCCGTGAGCCGGTGCGCGCCCGCGGGTGGGCACCCGCGGGCCGCGCGCCCGTCATACAGGCGGCGCAGGTATGCCCGGTGGTCCCCGGCGTGCCTGCGCCGTCGTCGTCGGCGGGTGGGCTAAGGAGCGGCGGGCCGGTGCCGATAGGCACCTGTGCGGGACCACGGACGGCCCCGCCTGTCACTGCCCACGGATGGACGACGCCATGATCATGGTCACCCGGCGCAACGGGAGCGCCTTCGCCCTCAACCCCGACCTCATCGAGCGGGTTGAGGCGACCCCGGACACCGTGATCACGCTCGTCGGCGGCACGAAGTACGTCGTGTCCGAGGGCGTGGACGAGATCATCGAGCAGGTGCGCGAGTTCCGCGCTGCCATCCTCGCTGCCGCCGGGCAGGTCACGCCCGAGCCGCACCGACCGGGCCACCTGCGCCCGGTCACGGACCTGGAGCGCTGAGGTGGAGCTCGGCACCGTCGGTGGCATCGTCGCGATCTTCGTCGCGGTCATCGGCTCGATGGTCATGGAGGGCGGCAACCCCGGCTCCCTGATCATGATCCCGGCCATGCTGCTCGTCTTCCTCGGCACCTTCGGCGCCGCGATGGCGGGCAACACGATCAAGGACCTCACCGTCGTGCTGGCCCAGACCAGGAAGGCGTTCACCGCCAAGGTCCCCGACGGCCAGGACGTCGTCGCCACCATCGTCGGCATGGCCGACCGGGCGCGCCGTGAGGGGCTGCTGGCCCTGGAGGACATGGCACGCGACGTCGAGGACCCGCTGCTCAAGCGGGGCATCGAGATGACCGTCGACGGGACGGACGGCGACGAGATCGCCGACATCCTCGAGGCCGAGGTGGCCAGCAAGCGCGCCGCCGACAAGGTCGGCATCAAGTTCTACGGCGACATGGGCGGCTATGCCCCCACCCTGGGCATCATCGGCACCGTCATGGGCCTGGTGCACGTGCTGGAGAACCTCTCCGACCCGTCCAAGCTGGGCCACCTCATCGCCGGGGCCTTCGTGGCGACCCTGTGGGGCGTGCTCACCGCCAACGCGCTGTGGCTGCCGCTGTCCAACAAGCTCAAGCGGCTCAGCGAGCTCGAGGCCGCGCACATGGAGATGCTCATCGAGGGCGTCCTCGCCGTGCAGTCCGGCACCAACCCCCGCCTGGTCGAGAAGAAGCTGCGCTCGATCCTGCCCGCCGCCCCGGCCAAGGGTGACAAGGCGGTCAAGGGCGCGGCGCCGGTGAAGGAGGCGGCCTGATGGCCCGCCGCCGCTCGCGCCACGGCGCGCACGAGGAGGCGCACGAGAACCACGAGCGCTGGCTGCTCACCTACGCCGACATGATCACCCTGCTCATGGTGCTGTTCATCGTGCTGTTCGCGATCGGTGAGACCAACAAGAGCAAGTTCGACAAGCTGCACGACGGGCTGGCGGCCTCGTTCGGCACGCCCACCGTCGTCGACGGCGGCCAGGGCATCCTCCAGGGCAGCCAGAACCAGGCCCCCGTGCCCGACGAGTCCCGGGAGGCCCAGGTCGCCCTCGCCCGGCAGAAGCAGCAGCAGCTGAGCGCGGCCCGCGAGAAGGAGCAGATGGACCGCATCCGGGCGCTCATCACCGCTGCGCTCGCGAAGAAGGGCCTCGTCGACGCGGTGCAGTTCAGCACCGACGAGCGCGGGCTGACCGTCAACGTGGTCACCGACCGGGTGCTGTTCGACCTCGGCCAGGCCGACCTGCGCGTCGAGGGCCGTGACGTGCTCGACGCGATCGCGCCGGCGCTCAAGGGGCTGCCCAACCACGTCACCGTCGAGGGGCACACCGACAATGCGCCGATCAGCAGCGCGCGGTTCGCCTCCAACTGGGAGCTGTCGACCGAGCGCGCGACCACGGTCCTGCGCTACCTGCTCGGCCACGGCCTGGCGCCGAGCCGCTCGTCCGCCGCCGGCTACGCCGACCAGCGCCCCCTCGTCGCCAACGACACCGCCGGGCACCGCGCCCGCAACCGCCGCGTCGCGATCGTGGTGCTGTCCATGACCTCCCAGACCCCGGGCCAGGACCCCTTCCCGTCGGTCGCCACCCCCGTCCCCGGAGCCTGACGTGTCCCAGTCCACCGCCGCCCTGCACGAGAACCACGGCGCCGCCCAGGCCGAGGCGCCCGCCCCGGGGAAGTCGCGCAAGCGCGTCATCCTGGCCGTCGTGGCCGTGGTGGTGCTCGCCGCCGGCGCCGTCATCGGCATGAAGATGTTCGACTCGCCCGCGGCCAAGGAACCCGACCCGGCCACGGTGCCCGGCACGATCGAGAAGATCGACTCGATGACGGTCAACCTCGCCGACGGCCGCTACCTCAAGGTCGGGGTTGCCCTGCAGCTGAGCAAGAAGGCGTCGCCGACCCCGGTGGTCGAGGGGGCCTCGACCGACGGTGCGGTGACGTTCGACCCGGCCAAGGCGCAGGACGCGGTCATCACGGTCTTCGGGCGCCGCACCTACGGCCAGCTGCTCGCCGCCGGCGGGCGCGAGAAGGCCCAGGGGGCGCTGCTCAAGGAGGTCAACAAGCGCTACTCCGGTGGGGTGCTGGGGGTGTACTTCACGGAGTTCCTCATGCAGTGAGCCCTCACTCCGGAGGGTCGCGTTGACAGGCCTCCGCCGACTTCTCAGGTTGTGACCGTTTCGGCCGATCTGTGACTTTGTGATGCCCTCGTCGGACGCCTACGACTTCCGTCGCCCCAACCGGTTCAGCCGTGAGCACGTGCGGGCGCTGCAGATCGTCAACGAGACGTTCGCGCGCCAGTTCGCCACCGTGCTCTCGACCACCCTGCGCGTGGTCTCCCAGGCCAGCGTCACCTCGGTGGGCCAGACGACGTACGACGAGTACGTCGCCTCCGTGCCCAACCCGTCGCTGCTCGCGGTGCTCTCCTTCGACGAGCTGCCGGGTCAGGGCGTCTTCCAGCTGCCCATGGACATCGTCATGGGCGTCGTCGACCGGCTCCTCGGCGGACCCGGCGGGGGCAACCAGCCCTCCCGTGCCCTGTCCGACATCGAGACCGGCCTGGTCCGCCGGCTCGTCCAGCGCATCGTCCTGGAGCTGACCTACTCCTTCGAGTCCCTCGACCTCGTGGTCCACCCCAAGGTGGTCAACCTCGAGTCCGACGCGCAGTTCATGCAGCTGGCCCCGCCCGCGGAGCCGGTCATCCTCTCCCGCTTCGACATCCGCATCGGCGACCAGCAGGCGGTCTCCACGCTGTGCCTGCCGTTCGCCACGCTCCAGCCCGCGCTGGACAAGGTCGGCGCCCGGACGAGCACCCCCCGCACCGGCGCGGACAGCGTCGCGGCCCGCCAGGTCGAGCAACGGCTGTATGCGGTGCCGGTCGAGGTCACCGTCGCGTTCCGCGAGGTCAGCCTCACCTCCTCGGAGGTCCTCGCGCTGGCTGTCGGCGACGTGCTGCCGCTGCGCCACCCCGTCGCCGAGCCGCTCAGCGTCGCAACCGACGGCATCCGTGTCGCCGCCGCGGTGCCGGGCAGCCAGGGCCAACGCCTGGCCTGCCAGGTCGTCTCCGCCTGACCGTCCCGCACGCCACCGCACCACGCCCGCCCCACTCCCGCCCCACTCCCGCCCCGCACCTCACCAAGGACCACCGTGACTGCCATCGCCTCCCCCGTGGACACCACCGCGCTGCAGACCGCTGCCCAGAGCATCGCCGCGCGCATCCCCGCCGCCGGCCAGCTCGAGGCCCGGGTGCTCAACGCCCTCGAGCGGGGCACCTTCACCCAGGGCGCCGGTGCCGTCGCCATCGCGGTGCGGGTCTCCGGCCCGATGACCGCAGACATCGCGCTCATCGTCGGCCCCGAGGCCGCGGCCGCCCTGGCCGAGGGCCCCGCCGGCGCGACGGGCCCCCTGGCCACGTGGGAGTCCACCCTCGAGGACGTCGTGTCCGCGTTCGGGGTGCAGGTCGGCGGGCTGCAGACGGAGGCCTTCCGCGAGGTCGACGCCGCCACCGTGGTGCGCGTGGGCGTCGGCGAGCTGCAGCAGGTGGCCGGCCTGTTCGACGGCACCTCCCTGGTCGCCGCCATCGTCGTGACCGCGGACGCGGGGGCCACGCAGGCCCAGGCCGCGCCGGTCCAGGCCGCCACCTTCCAGCCCCTCGCGGGCTCGAGCGCCCCGGTCGTCGACCCGCGCCGCCTGCAGCTGCTGCGCGATGTCGTCATGGGCGTCAGCGTCGAGCTCGGGCGGACCCGGATGACCGTGCGCGAGCTGCTGTCCCTGACCCCCGGCGCGATCGTCGAGCTCGACCGCGCGGCGGGCAGCCCGGTGGACCTGCTGGTCAACGGCACCCTGATGGCACGCGGCGAGGTGGTAGTGGTCGACGAGGAGTTCGCCGTCCGCGTCACCGAGATCGTCGCCCCCGACCTCGACGGCCGGCTTGGGGCATGAGCGACGGCTCGGCCGTGGCCACGCTCGTGCGGCTGGCCTTCTCCCTGGCGCTGGTGCTCGGCCTCATGGTCCTGGCGGCGCGGCTGCTGCGCCGGCGCCAGCTCGGGCTCGGTGGCACACGCCCGCGTCCCCAGCTGCCGCTGCAGGTCCTGGCGCGCCACGGCCTGAGCCGCACCGCGTCCGTCTCGGTGGTCCAGGTGGGTGAGCATGTGCTCGTCCTCGGGGTCACCGAGAGCTCGGTGGAGGTCCTGCGCGAGCTGGACCCGGCCGAGCTGTCGTATGCCGTGCCGGAGCCGGCGTTGCCCGGGCTCGCCTCCGGCCTCACCTCGACGCTCCAGTCGGGCCTGGCCTCGAGCCTCGCGGCCGGGCTGCGCCAGCGTCGTCCCGCCGCCGGTGACACGGTCGACGGTGTCGAGGGGGAGCGCCCCCGCAGCCAGTGGTCCGCGCCGGGCCTGGACTTCGGCGTGATGCTGGAGTCGTTGCGCGAGAAGACGACCCGTCGTGGCTGAGCCGCAGTCCCCGGCACGCACCGCACGGCAGGACCCCACCCGCACCCGCGGGGCCAGGCCGCTGGTCGTGCTCCTGTTCCTCCTGGCCGCGCTGTTCGTGCCGGTCTCGGCGGCCGCGGCCGCGCACGCCGCGCCCCGGGCCGTCGCCGCCCACCCCGCCGTGACCGCCCTCGGTGCGCTGCCGGCAGCGCCCAATCCCACCCCGAGCCCGGGCAAGGGCACCGGCAACGTCTCGGTCAAGGTGGACCCCGTCGGTGGCAAGCCCAGCCAGACGGTGAGCATCATCCTGTTGCTCACCGTGCTCTCGGTCGCCCCGGCGCTGCTGGTGCTCACGACCTCGTTCACCAAGGTCATCGTGGTCCTGTCGCTGACCCGCAACGCCCTCGGCACCCCGACCATCCCGCCGAACCAGGTGCTGGCCGGGCTGGCCCTGTTCCTCAGCCTGTTCATCATGGCGCCGGTGCTGGGCCAGATGAACGCCAAGGGCGTCCAGCCCTACCTGGCCGGCAAGATCACCCAGCAGCAGGCCTACGAGCGGGCCTCCGCCCCGCTGCACGACTTCATGATCAGGCAGACCCGCAAGGACGAGCTGGCGACGATGGTGAAGCTGAGCAAGGAGAAGCCCCCGGCCAGGCCGGCCGACGTGCCGATGACCACGCTCATCCCCGCGTTCGTCCTGTCGGAGCTGAAGTCGGCGTTCATCATCGGCTTCGTCATCTTCATCCCGTTCCTGGTGATCGACCTCGTCGTGAGCTCGTCCCTGATGTCGATGGGCATGATGATGCTGCCGCCGGTGCTGATCTCGTTGCCGTTCAAGCTGTTGCTCTTCGTCATGGTCGACGGCTGGGACATGGTCGCCAAGTCGCTCGTCACGAGCTATCACTGAGGTGAGGAGGGACCGGTCATGACCGACACAGCCGTGGTGCACCTGGCCGTGCAGTCGATGATCATCGCGATGAAGCTGGCCGCGCCGATCCTCATCGTCAGCCTCGCCATCGGCTTCGGCATCTCGCTGATGCAGTCGGTGACCCAGATCCAGGAGGTCACGCTCAGCTTCGTGCCCAAGCTGCTCGGCGTGGCCATCGTCATCCTGCTGAGCGGCCACTGGATGCTCAGCGAGGTCGTCGACTTCACGCGCCAGCTCTTCGACTCGCTGCCGCAGCTGCTGAGCGGCTGATGGACTTCGCCGTCCCCACGGCCACCCTGCTCGCGGTCCTGCTCGCCACCGTCCGCGCCAGCGCGTGGCTCGCCGTGGCCCCGCCGTTCAACACCCGCGCCATCCCCACGATGGTCAAGGTGGCGCTGGCCTTCGCCCTGGCCCTGCCGGTCGGGCCGCGGCTGTCCGGCCAGGCACCGCCGCTGGAGCTGTTCCCGCTCATCGGCGCCGTCCTGTTCCAGGTGGCGGTCGGCCTGAGCCTGGGCTTCCTGGCGCAGCTGCTCTTCTCCGCGGTGCAGGCCGCCGGCGAGCTCATCGACCTCGCCAGCGGCTTCACCCTGGCCAGCCTCTACGACCCGCTGTCCAACGTCAGCAGCAGCATGTTCGGCCGGGTGCAGCAGCTGCTCGCCGTCACCCTGCTCTTCGCCCTCAACGGGCACCTGCTGCTGATCCGGGGCTTCCTGACCTCCTTCGAGGTGCTGCCGCTGCGGGTGGTCAGCATCGGCGCGCTGGCCGGCACGGTCACGAGCAACGTGGGGCGCTTCTTCGTCGCCGCCCTCGAGATCGCCGCCCCCGTCGTGGTGGTGCTCTTCCTCGCCGAGCTCGCCCTCGGCCTGGTCAGCCGCGCCGTGCCCTCGCTGAACGTGCTGGCGATGAGCTTCCCGCTGAAGATCCTGCTCACCCTGTCGCTGGCCGGGGTCGCGATCGGGCTGCTGCCCGGCGCCGTCAGCGCCCTGCTGGACCGGATCACCACCGACGTGGCCGCGGCCCTGAGGATCCTGGGGGCGGCGTGAGTGACAAGTCGCAGAAGACCGAGAAGCCCACCCCGCAACGCCGCCGGGAGGCGGTGAAGGAGGGGCGGATCGCCCGTTCGGCCGACGTCTCGGCCTGGCTGACCGTGCTCGCGGTGAGCTTCCTCGCCCCGGTGACCGTCCGGCATACCCGCGAGCTGTTCACCACGCTGATGGGGCAGGTGCAGCAGGTCATCGCCGACCCGCAGCCGCAGCGCGCCACCGAGCTGATGAGCGGGGCGGTCACCGGCATGCTCGGGGCGCTGGCGCCGCTGCTGTTCGGCACCGTCGTCGTCGCGCTCGTCGGCAACGTCGCCCAGGGCGGGCTGCGCGTGTCCAGCAAGCGGTTCAAGCCCAAGTGGGAGCACCTCAACGTCGCCAAGGGCATCAAGCGGATGGTGGGGGCGCAGGCGGCCTGGTCGCTGGCCAAGACGCTGCTCAAGTTCGGCCTGCTCGGCGTCGTCGCGTGGATGCTGCTCAAGGGCGTCGTCGCGCAGTTCACCGGCACCGCGTGGTCGCTGTCGTCGGCGATGCTGGGGGCGGTCGACGCGGCCCAGCACCTGCTGCGGGTGGTCGCGGTCGTCGGCCTGGTGATCGCCGCCGCCGACTACCTCGTCGAGCGCCGTCGGGTCGAGAAGTCGATGATGATGAGCCGCGAGGAGATCAAGCGCGAGGCCCGCCAGTCCGAGGGTGACCCGCACCAGAAGGGCGCCCGGCTCGGCCGCCAGCGCGAGCTCAGCCGCAACCGGATGATCAGCAACGTCCGGGACGCCGACGTGGTGATGGTCAACCCGACCCACGTGGCCGTGGCACTGAAGTACGAGAGCGGCAGCGGCGCCCCGCGGGTGGTCGCCAAGGGCGCCGGCGCGGTGGCCACGCGGATCCGCGAGGAGGCCGCCACGCACCGGCTGCCCATGGTCGAGGACGTGCCGCTCGCGCGGGCCCTGTATGCCGCGTGCGAGGTGGGGGAGGAGATCCCCGTCGCCCTCTACGACGCGGTGGCCCGGGTGCTGGCGTTCGTCATGTCGCTGCGCCTGCGCGGCACCGCCGTGGGCGTGCACCGCAGCCCCGTGCCCCTGGGCCTGGTGCCCACGCCCTGATCCTCAGGTCGGGGCCGGCCGTGCCGATAGGGCCCCGCCAGGACGGCACCCGGAGCAGCCACGGATGGTTGGCCCCCATCCCGTGAGGTCTCGTGAAGTCCAGCCGCGTCGGTCAGATCGGCATCCCCGCAGCGATCATCTCCATCGTCGTCATGATGGTGGTCCCGCTGCCCACGATGCTGCTCGACCTGCTCCTCGCCGTGAACATCACCGGCGCCGTCCTGATCCTGCTCGTCAGCCTCTACGTGACCAAGCCGCTGGACTTCGCGGTGTTCCCGTCGCTGCTGCTGATCATGACGATGTTCCGGCTGGCGCTGAACGTCAGCGCGACCCGCCTGGTGCTGCTCAACGGCTTCGCCGGCAAGGTGATCGAGTCGTTCGGCCACTTCGTGGTGGGTGGCTCGATCGTCGTCGGCCTGGTCATCTTCGTCATCCTCATCGTCATCCAGTTCGTCGTCATCACCAACGGCGCCGGCCGGGTCGCGGAGGTCGCGGCGCGGTTCACCCTCGATGCGATGCCCGGCAAGCAGATGGCGATCGACGCCGACCTCAACTCCGGCCTGATCGACGAGGACGAGGCGCGCCGCCGCCGGCAGGAGGTCTCCCAGGAGGCCGACTTCTACGGCGCCATGGACGGTGCGTCCAAGTTCGTCAAGGGCGACGCGATCGCGGCGATCGTCATCACCGTGGTCAACCTGCTCGGCGGGTTCATCGTGGGCGTGGTGCAGCGGCACCAGTCGATGGGCGAGGCGATCTCGACCTACAGCCTGCTCTCCGTCGGTGACGGCCTGGTCTCGCAGATCCCCGCGCTGCTCATCTCGATCTCGACCGGCCTCATCGTCACCCGGGCGACGACCGAGCGGGACATGGGCAGCGACCTGCTGCACCAGTTCGGCCAGCAGCGCCGCGCCCTGCAGGTGGCCGGCTCGGCGATCCTGTTCCTGGCGCTCATCCCCGGCCTGCCCAAGCTGCCGTTCATGCTGGTCGGCGGCTCGGTCCTGCTGATCGCCCAGCGCCTGCCCAAGCAGTCCACCGGCGAGCCCACGCCCGCCGAGACCGAGGCCGCGGCGGCCGCGGCGGCGGGCCCGTCGCCCGACAGCCCCGAGGCCATCGCCAACGACATGCGGGTCGAGCCGCTGGAGCTCGAGCTGGCCTACGACCTCATCGACCTGGTCGACTCGACCGTCGGCGGCGACCTGCTCGACCGGGTCAAGGCGCTGCGGCGCAAGCTGGCCCTCGAGCTCGGCATCGTCATCCCGCTGGTGCGCACGCGGGACAACCTCGACCTGCCGCCGCGGACCTACGCGATCAAGCTGCACGGCGTCGAGGTCGCCCGCGGCGAGGCGCCGGCCGGCATGATCCTGGCCATCGGCGACGACCTGGCCAGCCTGCCCGGCACGGTCACCAAGGAGCCGGTCTTCGGCCTGGACGCCAAGTGGGTGCCGGCCGAGCTGCGCCGCCACCCCGGCCTGACCAGTGCCACCGTCGTCGACCGTTCCTCGGTCGTGACGACGCACCTGGCCGAGGTCGTGCGCACCCACGCCCACCAGCTGCTCGGCCGCGAGGACGTCAAGGCGCTGGTCGACATGGTCAAGGCCACGCACCCGGTCGTCGTCGAGGAGCTCACCCCGACCCCGTTGACCCTCGGCGAGGTCCAGCGCGCCCTGCAGGCCCTGCTCGCCGAGCGGATCTGCATCCGCGACCTGGTCCGCATCTTCGAGGCCCTGTCCGCGCGCGGCCGGGTCAGCACCGACCCGGACGGCCTGGCCGAGGCGGCGCGCGCCGCGCTGGGCCCGGCGATCTCCGCCGCGCACGCCGTCGACGGCAAGCTCCCGGTCATCACCCTCGACCCGCTGCTGGAGCAGAACCTGCTCGAGTCGCTGCGCTCGGGGGAGAACGGCGGCTTCCTCATGCTCGACCCGATGTATGCCGAGCGGCTGGTCCTCGAGGCGGCCCGCCTCGCCGAGGCGGCCGAGCAGCGCGGCGAGGCGCCGGTCCTGGTCTGCGCCGCGCCGCTGCGCCTGCCGGTGCGCCGGCTGCTGGAGGCGGCCGCGCCGCGCCTGCCGGTCCTGGCCTACCCCGAGCTCGGCGGGTCGCTCACCCTGACGACAGTCGGCGTGGTCGAGGTCGCCCATGCGCCGACAGCTTGAGGGCCCGCACCTGCCCACGCTGGTGGAGCGGGTGCGTGCCGAGTACGGCAACAGCGCGCGGATCGTCTCCGCCGAACGGGTCCGCCGCGGCGGGGTCGGCGGTTTCTTCGCCCGGGAGCGGTTCCACCTCGTCATCGAGGTGACGCCGCGCCCCGGCCAGGTCGAGGTCCGGTCCGGGGTCGCCCCGGACGGCACGGTCTCCGGGCCGGTGCTCGCCCCGCCCGCGCCGGCCACCTCGCTGCTGGAGCTGGCCGACCGGGTCAGCGCCCAGGAGGACGCCCTGCGCGCCGGTGCGGCGCCGTCCCCGGAGGTGTCCACCGAGACCCCGGCGTTCGCCGACGTCCTCGCCCGGCTGCACGACACCGTGGCGGAGGCGGCGCCGCCTGTCCCGCGGACCGCGCCACGGGTCTTCCCCGACCTGACCGGGCGGGCCGAGGCCCTGGGCATCCCGCCGACCGTGCTCGTCGGCGCCCATGACCCGGTCGTGCTCTACCGCCGGCTCGCGGCCTGGCTGGAGTCCTTCCCCGCCCCGCCGCTGCCGGCCCACGCGCCCGGGCAGGTGCTGGCGCTCGCCGGCGAGCTGCCCGCCGCCCTGCGCGTGGCCGGGGTGCTGGCCCGCGAGATCGGCGCCGCCCAGTGGGACATCTTCGTGGTCACGCCCTCGCCGTCGTCGGTGCAGGGCATCCCGCTGGCCCGGGTCTTCGGTGACGCAGCTGCCGTGGCCGCCCAGCGCCGCAGCTGGGGTCAGGGGCGGCCGAGCAAGGTGGTCGTCGTCGACGCCCCGATGCTGCCGGACCTGCGCGGCTGGGCGCACGGCGTGCTGGCCGCGCTGGCGCCGACCCTGACCTGGGGCGTGGTGCACGCCTCGAGCAAGCCCGGGGACGTCGCCCGCTGGGCCGCCCGCCTCGGCCAGGTCGACGCCCTGGCCCTGGAGCACGTCGCGGCCACGGCAGACCCCGCCTCGGTGCTCACCCAGTGCCCGGTACCGGTCGGGTTGCTGGACGGTCGCCGCGCCACGGTCGAGGTGTGGGCCGACCTGCTCACCGCACGGTTGGAGGCAGAACGATGAGCCGCAAGGCCAAGGGTGGTGCCGGCGCTGGTCCGGGCAAGGGAGCGCGCAAGGTCGGCGCGGCGCCGCCGCGTGAGGCCGTGACGATCGCGCTGCTGCTGGTCGTGCCGGCCGAGCTGCTGCTGCTCGACGGCAACCTGTCGGTGCCGCAGCTGGTGGCCCGCGTGGCCGGGGCGCTGGCCCTGACCTGGCTGGCCGCGTCGGTCATCGGCGGCACGGTCCGATCGGCCCGGCGCTCCCTTGCCCGGGCCCGGGCCGAGGCCGCGGCCGAGGAGGCACGGGCCCGACGGGAGGCGCGCAAGGCAGCCAAGGCGGCCGCGGCCGAGGCGGAGCAGCCGGGCACCGGGCAGTCGGGCGCCGAGCAGTCAGGTGCAGGGCAGCCGGGCGGCGGGCCGCTCGGCGGGCCGTTCGGCGCGGAGGTGAGCGGCGCGGCATACGGCCTGCAGGGGGAATGAGTTGACCGCGCACCGCGTTCGGGTAGATAGTTGAATCAGAAACTATCTGAGGAGCCCGTTGTGCCTGCTGTGTCCGTGTCCGACCTGACCGTCCTGCCCCGCGTGCCGGCGCTGTCCCCGGTCGCGACCCAGCGCCCCGTGGTGTCGATCACCAGCGCGCCGTCGTCGTTCGAGGGTGAGGGGTTCCCGGTCAAGCGCGCCTTCGCCGGCGTCGACCTGCGCCTGCTCGACCCGTTCATCCACATGGACGAGATGGGCGAGGTCGACTATGCACCGGGTGAGCCCAAGGGCACGCCGTGGCACCCGCACCGCGGCTTCGAGACGGTGACCTACATCATCGACGGGATCTTCGACCACCAGGACTCCTTCGGTGGCGGCGGCACCATCACCAACGGCGACACCCAGTGGATGACCGCCGGCTCGGGGATCCTGCACATCGAGGCCCCGCCGGAGCACCTCGTCGTCAGCGGCGGCCTGTTCCACGGGTTCCAGCTGTGGGTGAACCTGCCGAAGTCCGACAAGCTGCAGGCCCCGCGCTACCAGGACCTGCGCTCCGGCGAGGTCGCGCTGCTCAGCTCGGCCGACGGTGGTGCGCTGTTGCGCGTCATCGCCGGTGACGTGGCGGGCGTCGCCGGTCCCGGCTCGACGCACACGCCGATGACCATGATCCACACCACGATCCACCCCGGCGCCGAGCTCGAGCTGCCGTGGCGCGAGGACTTCAACGCCCTCGTCTACGTCATGGGCGGCAACGGGTTCGTCGGCCCCGGGCAGTCGCCGATCGGCACCGGCCAGCTCGCCGTCATGGGCCGGGGCTCGGCGCTGCGGCTGTCGGCGGCGCAGGGCCAGGAGGCCCGCTATGCCGGGGGCATGGAGGTGCTGATCCTGGGTGGCGCGCCGATCCGCGAGCCGATCGCCTGGGCCGGGCCGTTCGTCATGAACACCCGCGCCGAGCTGGTGCAGGCCTTCGAGGACCACAACGCCGGCCGCCTCGGCCAGCCCGTCCCGCACGGCGACGTGGGCGGCACCGCCTGACCCAGCCACCCGGCATACCTCGCCCGGACGCAGCACATCCGTCGTTCCCGCCCCTTCCGGGGTGCGAAACGACGGATGTGCTGCGTTCGGTGGGGCGCTCGGTATGCCGGGTGCTCGCCTCAGTCGGCGAGGCTCGCCTCCCAGCGCTGCTCGATCCGGCCGAAGCGCCACACCGCCAGGGCCAGCGCCCACGTGGCGACGAACAGCCCGACGATCCAGAAGCCGACGTCGTTGAGGTTGATCGCGGCGATGGCGGCCAGCGGGCCGGTGGTGATGTCGAGCTTCTCGGCGAGCAGGCCGACCAGCTCGATGACGCCGATGACCAGCGCGACCGCAACGGACAGCGCCGTGACGGTGATGTTGTAGTAGATCTTGCGGACCGGCTTGGAGAACGCCCAGCCGTAGGCGAAGTTCATGAACGAGCCGTCGATGGTGTCCAGCAGCGACATGCCCGCGGCGAAGAGCACCGGCAGGGTGAGGATCGCCCACCACGGCAGGCTCGCGGCCGCGGCCCCGCCGGCCACGACGAGCAGCCCGACCTCGGTGACGGTGTCGAAGCCGAGGCCGAACAGGAAGCCCGTGGGGTACATGTGCCACGGCTTGCTCACCGCGCGGGTGACCCGGCCCAGCACGCGGTTGAGGAAGCCGCGGTTGTTGAGGTGCTGCTCGAGCGCGGCCTCGTCGAAGTGGCCCTGCCGCATCCGGCGGAACACCTTGAGGATGCCCACCAGCGCCGCGAGGTTGACCAGGCCGATGGCGATGAGGAAGAAGCCGGAGACCGAGGTCCCCCAGACGCCCGTCGCCTGCTGCAGCGAGGACTGGTCGTTGCTCAGCTGGCCGGCCAGCGCGCGGATCCCGAACGCGAGCAGCGCCACCATGACGAAGACGACCGAGCTGTGCCCGAGGCTGAACCAGAAGCCCACGCTCATCGGGCGCTTGCCCTCGCTCATGAGCTTGCGGGTGGTGTTGTCGATGGCGGCGATGTGGTCGGCGTCGAAGGCGTGCCGCATGCCCAGGGTGTAGGCGGTCACGCCCAGCCCGATCCCGAACAGCTGGCCGCCCACCTGGTAGTGCGCCGGGCTGACCAAGCCGATGAGCACGCCCCAGCCGACGAGGTGCAGCGCGGCGATGAAGCCTGCCATGCCCCACAGGCTGCGCCGCTCCGCCGGGCCCAGGCCCCACCGGCCGCGCGGTGCGGCGTCGCCGGTCTGGGTCGGGGGCGCGGCGGTGAGGGTCATGGGTCCGAGCCTAGGGAGGCGCGGCCTCTTGTTGCAACTCTCTCGCAATAAGCACCGACGCGAGGATTTGCGATACGCAACGTAGCGAATCTATTCTTGACACGTCCCCACGGTGACCGCGCCGCACCCCGGCGCCGGCGCCACCGACTCCCCACCAGGAGACGCCATGACCACCCGCGTTCTTCGCCGCCAGCAGCCCCGCAGCTACCCGTACGACGCGGAGCACCGCCCGGTGCCCTACGCCGAGGTCCAGCGCGACGTCGGCTCCAGCCTCTTCCTCGGCGCGGTCGTGCTCATCGGCCTGATGACGCTGATCGTCCTCGGCCTCGTCTGAGCGCACCCCCAGCGGCCCGCAGCCACCCCGGAGTGACCGCACTCACGACCAGAATGTGAGCCGGAAGTCTGCCCAGTGGACACCCGCAGGCCCTAGGTTCGGGTCATGTTGGTGGCCGTTCCTGCAGAGACCCGGCGCGGAGAGCGCCGGGTCGCCCTCACTCCTGACGCCGTCGCCACGCTGACTGCGCAGGGTCACTCCGTCCGCGTCGAGTCCGGGGCCGGCGCCGCCGCCCTCGCCTCCGACGAGGCCTACCGCGATGTCGGCGCCGAGGTGGTCGACGGAGACGTCCTCGCCGAGGCCGACCTCGTCGCGCACGTCCGTCCCCTCCTGCCCGAACAGGTCGCCCGCCTCAGGCGGGGGAGCACCACGGTCGGGTTCGTGACCGGCGCGGGCGAGCTGCCCGGCATACAGGCGTTGCGCGACAACGGGATCAGCGCACTCGCCATGGAGCTGGTGCCGCGCATCTCGCGCGCGCAGTCCATGGACGCGCTCACCTCGCAGGCGCTGGTCGCCGGCTACCGCTGCGCGCTCGAGGCGGCCATGCGGCTGCCGCGGTTCTTCCCCCTCTTCATGACCGCCGCGGGCACCGTCCCGCCGGCCAAGGTGCTCGTCCTCGGCGCCGGTGTCGCCGGGCTGCAGGCCATCGCCACCGCCCGGCGGCTCGGCGCAGTGGTCGAGGCCTACGACGTGCGCCCGTCGTCGGCCGACGAGGTGAAGTCGATGGGCGCGACGTTCCTCGACCTCGGCCTCGACGCGGTCGAGGGCACCGGCGGCTACGCCCGAGAGCTGAGCGAGGACCGCGCCCGGCGCCAGCAGGAGGCGCTGACGCCGTTCATCAGCAAGTCCGACGTCGTCATCACCACCGCCGCGGTGCCGGGCCGCCCCGCCCCGCAGCTGGTCACCAAGGACATGCTCGCCGGTATGCCGGCCGGTTCCGTCGTCGTCGACCTCGCCGCCGAGAGTGGCGGCAACATCGAGGGATCCGTTGCGGGAGAAGAGGTCCAGGTCGGCGGGGTCCGGGTCTACGGCATGGCCGACCCCGCCTCGGCGATGCCCGTGGACGCCTCCCGGCTCTACGCCCGCAACGTCGTCAACCTGCTCGCCCTGGGCCTGTCCGAGGAGGGCTTCACGCTCGACCTCGACGACGAGGTGCTCGCCGGTGCGTGCATCGTGCACGACGGCGTGGTCCGCCACGCCCCGACCGCTGCTCTCCTGGAGGACTGATGGACGGCATCACCCTGCTGACGATCTTCGTGCTGGCGGTGTTCGTCGGCTTCGAGGTGGTCTCCAAGGTGTCGACGACGCTGCACACCCCGTTGATGAGCGGCGCCAACGCGATCCACGGCGTCATCCTCGTCGGCGCGATCATCGTCACCGGGCAGACGACCTCGACCGTCGGGCTGGTCCTCGGGCTGCTCGCGGTCGTCCTCGCCACGGTCAACATGGTCGGCGGCTTCGTGGTCACCGACCGGATGCTGGAGATGTTCAAGGGCCGCGGCCAGCGCCCCGCCGCCTCGCAGGAGGCCGGTCGATGAGGCTGCTCGACACCACCTGGACCTCGCTGGGCTACCTCGTCGCCGCGGTCTGCTTCATCCTCGCGCTCAAGGGCCTCTCCTCCCCGGCCACGGCCCGGCGCGGCAACCTCATCGGCGCTGCCGGTGCGGTGCTCGCGGTGCTCGTGGCGTTCCTGTCCACCGACCTCGAGCACGTGCTGCTCATCCTGCTGGCCATCGCCGTGGGCACGGCGCTCGGTGTCCCCGCCGCGCGGCGGGTCGCGATGACCCAGATGCCGCAGCTGGTCGCCCTGTTCAACGGCGTCGGTGGCGCTGCGGCCGCGCTGGTCGCCGGCCTGGAGCTGACCCGCACCATGTCGTTGCCGGGCGTGGGCCAGGTGTCCGCCCTCGTCATCGGCAACAAGGGCTGGTTCGCCTACGCGCCGCTGAGTGGCAGCACCTTCGTGCCTCCGGTGACCGGCACGGCATACGTCGCAGCCGCGGCGGGCGCGTTCACCGTCCTCGTCGGTGCGGTGTCCTTCGCCGGCTCCGTGGTCACCTTCGCCAAGCTGCAGGAGATCATGACGACCCGGCCGGTCACCTTCCCCGGTGGCCCGGTCGTCTTCGGCGGGAGCCTGGCCGTCGCGGTGGGGCTCGCCGTCGCGATCGTCGTGGACGTCCGGAACGGCGAGGTCAACGGCCTGCTCGTCCTCGCCCTCGCGCTGGTGTCGATGCTGGTCGGTGTGCTGTTCGTGCTGCCGGTCGGCGGCGCCGACGTGCCGATCGTCATCTCCCTGCTCAACGCGTTCACCGGCCTGACCGTCGCGGCCAGCGGCTACGTCCTCGACAACGTCCTGCTCCTCGTCGCCGGCACGCTCGTCGGCGCCAGCGGCACCATCCTGACCCGGCTCATGGCCGCGGCGATGGGCCGCAGCCTGGCCTCGATCCTGTTCGGCGCGTTCCGCCAGAAGGCGGCCGGTCCGGCCGGTCCGGGTGAGGAGCGACCGGTGCGCTCGGGCTCGCCGGAGGACGTCGCGATCCTGCTCGGCTACGCCCGCAAGGTCATCATCGTCCCCGGCTACGGCCTGGCCGTCGCCCAGGCGCAGCACACGATCCGCGAGCTCGCCGAGCTGCTCGAGGCGCGCGGCGTCGAGGTCCTCTACGGCATCCACCCGGTCGCCGGCCGGATGCCGGGCCACATGAACGTCCTGCTCGCCGAGGCCAACGTGCCCTACGAGGCGCTCAAGGAGATGGACGAGGTCAACCCGCAGTTCGCGACCACCGACGTCGCCCTCGTCGTGGGCGCCAACGACGTGGTCAACCCGGCGGCCAAGACGACGCCGGGCGCACCGATCTACGGCATGCCGATCCTCGAGGTCTCCCAGGCCAAGCAGGTCGTCTTCCTCAAGCGCTCGATGCGCCCCGGCTTCGCCGGCATCGAGAACGAGCTGCTCTACGACCCGAAGACGACGCTGCTGTTCGGCGACGCCAAGGAGTCGCTGACCAAGGTCGTCGCCAGCGTCAAGGGCCTCTGACCCCACCCGCGAGGTCGACGAAACCCACACCTCCCGCACCGGGACGTGTGGGTTTCGTCGACCTCGGCGCTCTCTCGGGACGGGCCCCAGACACGGGTATGCCGCGCCGGGAGTCCCGGCGCGGCATACCGATGGTGCGTGGTGGGGCGGCGGTCAGACCCGGTCGCCCGCGGTCTCGCCGAGCTCCATCGCGTCGACGCCCTCCTGGTCGGCCACCTCGAGGCGGCTGTTGCGGCGGGAGTAGAAGAAGTAGACGCCGAAGCCGAGGACCATCCAGATGAGGAACCGCAGCCAGGTCTCCACGCTGAGGTTGAGCATCAGGTAGAAGCAGACCAGGGCGGCGAAGATCGGCACGACCGGGTTGCCCGGCACCTTGAACGCCCGCTTGAGGTCGGGGCGGCGCTTGCGCAGCAGCGGGATCGCGATGGACACCAGGGTGAACGCCGCGAGCGTGCCGATGTTGACCATCTCCTCGAGCTTGCCGATCGGCGTGATCGAGGCGATCAGCGCGACGGCGGTGCCGATGGCGATGGTGATGGTGAGCGGGGTGCCGGTCTTGTGGTTGACCCTGGCCAGGCGCTTGGGCAGCAGCCAGTCGCGGCTCATGGCGAAGACGACGCGGGTCGCGCCGATCATCAGGGTCATGACGACGGTGGTCAGGCCGGCGACGGCGCCCGCGGCGATGATCGTGGCGAACCCGCCCTTGCCGACCGAGGCGAACGCGCTCGCCAGCGCTGCCTTCTCGTCGATCTTGTCGTAGCGCACCATGCCGGTGATGACGAGGGCGACGGCGATGTAGAGGACGGTGCAGATCGCCAGCGAGGCGATGATGCCCCGGGGCAGGTCGCGCTGGGGGTTCTTGGCCTCCTCGGCCGTGGTCGCGACGACGTCGAAGCCGATGTAGGCGAAGAACACGATCGAGGCACCGGCGACGATGCCCAGCACGCCGAACGTGGCCGGCTGGAAGCCGAACAGCAGCTGGATCAGCGGGGCGCCGAGGCCGCTGGAGGACTGGCCCTTGACCGACGGCGGGATGAACGGGGTGTAGTTCGAGGTCTTGACGTAGCCGATGCCCGCGAAGATCACGAACAGCACGATGAAGAGCTTGAGCCCGACGAGGACGAGGTTGACCCGCATCGACTCCTTGATGCCGATGGCGATCAGCGTCGTGAGCGCGGCGACGAGCAGGAAGGCCAGGAGGTCGAAGTGCGAGCCCGGCGCGAGCGAGGCGGGCCACGTGATGCCGATCTTGCCCAGGAAGAGCTCGGCGTACTCCGACCAGCCCTGGGAGACGACGCTGGCGCCGAGCATCAGCTCGAGAAGCAGGTCCCAGCCGATGATCCAGGCGACGAGCTCGCCGAGGGAGGCGTAGGAGAACGTGTAGGCCGAGCCGGACACCGGCACGGTCGAGGCGAACTCGGCGTAGCACAGGGCCGCCAGGCCACAGCAGACCGCGCCGATGACGAACGAGATGACGATGGCCGGGCCGGCGTACTGGGCCGCCGCCTTGCCGGTGACGGTGAAGATGCCCGCGCCGATGATCACGCCGATGCCGAAGACGGTGAGGTCGAGCGCGCTGAGCCGCTTCTTGAGCTGGTGGCCCTCTTCGTCGGTCTCGGCGATCGACTGCTCGATCGTCTTGGTGCGCAACACACTCATACTGGCTGCTCCTTGTGGGTGAGGTGTGCCTTCCCTGTGCACAGCGCTCGACACCATAGACCGAGCGCGCGCGGGTCGCCCATAGTGACGAAGCCAAAATGCGCCTTTTGCAGTAGTCCACATCATGGACGCCGGTCTTGTTGGGTGGACGCACGGGCGCGGTGTCGCCGCACGGACCTGCGGAACACAGGCCCCTGCTGTAGACCTGTTCCCCCGACTCCTGTCACCCCCTTGTTGTGGTGGCAGGCCGAACCCCCATGGGAAGGCAGGTCCGGATGCTGCGCTTCTTCCTCGGCGCCTCAGTCCTCGTCATCGGCGCGCTCGTCACCCTCGCCGCCGTCCTGGGCGGTCCCGGCTGGTGGGCACTGCTCGCCGTGGTCGCCCTCCTGCTGGTCCTGGGGATCTGGGACGTGCTCCAGCGGCGGCACTCGATCCTGCGCAACTACCCCGTCCTGGGGCACATGCGCTTCCTGCTCGAGGGGATCCGTCCCGAGCTGCAGCAGTACTTCATCGAGCGCAACTTCGACGGCCGGCCCTACGACCGGGACACGCGCTCGATCATCTACGAGCGGGCCAAGGGCATCCATGGCGAGCAGGCGTTCGGCACCGAGCGCGACGTCAACGCCATCGGCTACGAGTACCTCGTGCACTCCAGCCGGCCTCTGGACACCCCGGAGCACCCGCACCGGGTCCGGATCGGCGGACCGGACTGCACGCAGCCCTACGACATGTCGCTGCTCAACGTCTCGGCGATGAGCTTCGGGGCGTTGAGCGCCAACGCGATCCTGGCGCTCAACGCCGGCGCGGCCAAGGGAGGCTTCGCGCACGACACCGGCGAGGGCGGGCTGACGAAGTACCACCTCGAGCACGGCGGCGACCTGGTCTGGGAGATCGGCAGCGGCTACTTCGGGGCCCGGACCAAGGGCGGCGACTTCGACCCGGACATGTTCCGCGACAAGGCCGCCCACGACCACGTCAAGATGGTCTCGCTCAAGCTGAGCCAGGGGGCCAAGCCCGGCATCGGCGGCGTGCTGCCGGCGGCCAAGGTCAGCAAGGAGATCGCCGAGGCCCGCAACGTGCCCCAGGGCGAGAAGTGCGTGTCACCGGCATACCACCGGGTCTTCTCCACCCCGCGCGAGCTGGTCCACTTCATCGCCCGGATGCGCGAGCTGGCCGGCGGCAAGCCGGCCGGGTTCAAGCTGTGCGTCGGCTCCCGCACCGACGTGCTCGCCATCTGCAAGGCGATGGTCGCCGAGGGGATCACCCCGGACTTCATCATCGTCGACGGGGCCGAGGGCGGCACCGGCGCGGCGCCGCTGGAGTACGAGGACCACGTCGGCAGCCCGCTGACCGAGGGGCTGCTCACCGTGCACAACGCCCTCGTGGGGGCCGGGCTGCGCGACCGGGTCCGGGTCGGCGCGAGCGGCAAGGTCTCCACCGGGGTCGACATCGTCAAGCGGCTCATCCAGGGCGCCGACTACACCAACGCGGCCCGGGCGATGATGATGGCGACCGGCTGCATCCAGGCCCAGCGCTGCCACACCAACACCTGCCCGGTCGGCGTCACCACCCAGGACCCGCGCCGGATGCGGGCCCTCGACGTCGGGGACAAGACCCAGCGGGTGCACCGGTTCCACGAGGCCACGGTCGCGGAGGCAACCCAGGTCATCGCGTCCATGGGGCTGCACGGCCCGCACGAGCTGCGCCCGCACATGCTGCGGCGACGTATCGACCACACCACGACCGTCGGCTACGACCAGCTGTTTGACCACCTGCGTCCCGGGCAACTTCTTGAGCAGCCGCCGCAGTCGTGGCTGGCGGACTGGGAGCGGGCCGACCCCGACCGCTTCCAGCCCTGAGCCGCCCGGCGACCCCGCGGGCTCACCCGCGCCCGACCCGCACGTCCTGCACTCCCGCACGACCGAAGGAGACGACATGACCACCGTTGCCGAGCTGCTGGTCCAGGCCCTCGCCGACCACGGCGTGAAGACCATCTGGGGCGTGGTCGGGGACGCCCTCAACCCCGTCACCGACGCGATCCGCCGCGAGGAGCGGTTGGAGTGGGTCGGGGTGCGCCACGAGGAGGTGGGCGCGTTCGCCGCCGCGGCGCAGGCCCAGCTCACCGGCCGGCTCGGGGTGTGCATGGGCACGGTCGGCCCGGGCTCGGTCCACCTGCTCAACGGCCTGTATGACGCGAAGAAGTCCCACGCGCCGGTCCTGGCGATCTGTGGCCAGGTGCCGCTGGCCGAGCTGGGCAGCGACTTCTTCCAGGAGGTCGACAACGACGCGCTGTTCAGCGACGTGGCCGAGTTCAGCCGCACCGTGACCAGCGTCGAGCAGATCCCCGCGATGGTGGAGCAGGCGGTCAACGCGGCGCTGACCCGACAGGGCGTGGCGGTGCTGACCCTGCCCGGTGACGTCGGTGGGCTGGAGCTGCCCAAGCACACGCCGGTGCCGAGGTTCGTCGACGAGCACCCCGAGACCGTGCCGGCGCCGGAGGCCCTCGACCGGGCGGTCGAGCTGCTCGACGGGGCCGGCGCCGTGACGATGCTCGTCGGCCAGGGGGCCCGCGGTGCACGCGAGGAGGTGCTGGCCCTCGCGGAGAGGCTGGGCGCGCCCATGGTGCTGACACTCAAGGCCAAGGAGGGTCTGGAGCACGAGAACCCTTACGAGGTGGGCCAGTCCGGGCTCATCGGCAACCCGGCCGCCCAGCAGGCCCTCGAGGGCGGTGACGTCCTGCTCATGGTCGGCACCGACTTCCCCTACCGCGAGTTCTACCCGCAGGGGAAGACGGTCATCCAGCTCGAGGTGCGCCCCGAGCACATCGGGCGCCGGATCCCGGTCGACCTCCCGCTCGTCGGGCACGCCGCGCCGACGTTGCGGGCGCTGACCCAGCGGGTGGCCGCGAAGCCGGACCGCAGCCACCTCGACGCCGCCCGCAAGACCTTCACCGAGTGGCAGGAGCGGCAGGCGCGGTTGGCCGACCCGGCATACGACCGCACCCCCAAGGGGCTCCTGCGGCGCAAGCTGGACAACCCCGAGGAGCGCATCCGGCCGGAGGTGCTGGCCGCGGCGATCGACCGGCACGCCGCCGACGACGCCATCTTCACGTCCGACACCGGCATGGCGACGGTGTGGCTGAGCCGGTTCGTGCAGATGCGCGGGTCGCGCCGGCTGCTCGGCTCCTTCAACCTCGGCTCGATGGCCAACGCGATGCCCCAGGCGCTGGGTGCCGCGGCCCTGGACCGGGACCGTCAGGTCGTGGCGTTCTGTGGGGACGGCGGCCTGTCCATGCTCATGGGCGACCTCATCACCGCGGTGTCGCACGGGCTGCCGGTGAAGCTGGTCGTCTTCGACAACGGCCGCCTCGGCATGGTCAAGCTCGAGCAGGAGCAGGGCGGCCTGCCGGAGTTCGGCACCGTCCTGGACAACCCCGACTTCGCCGCGGTCGCCCGGGCCGTGGGGCTGACCGGGGTGCGCGTCACCGAGGCCGACCAGGTCGACGAGGCGGTGCGGGTCGCCCTCGCCACGCCTGGCCCGGTCCTGCTGGACGTGTTGACCAACCCCGACGAGATCGCGGTGCCGCCCAAGCCGAAGCTGAGCCAGGGCTGGGGCTTCGCCGTCGCCAAGCTCAAGGAGACCCTGGTCAGCGCGGGCGACGAGTGAGGCTCAGTCGCCGGAGAGCAGGTTGATCGGCCCCGTGTCGTCGCCCGGGTCGGGGTGCCGGCGCGGGGCCGGGGCGTGCACGGGGATCCCGCGCGAGTAGTCGTCGCTGGCCCGGTGGACCGGGCGGTGCATCGGACGGTGCAGCGGCACGTCGGGGTCGGGCACCTCGACCGTCTCGGTGGTCTCCTCCACGCCCGGGTCCGCGACGCCGAACAGCTCGGCGCAGATCGCCCGGTAGGTGCGGTCCGGGTGGGGCACGTAGCTCACCCGGCGCAGCGCCTGGTCCTGGCCCGCGCTCTCCATGAGGAACTGGCCGTAGCCCATGACCCGCCCCACCAGCGAACGGCTGTAGGACATGTCGGTGACCTTGGCCAGCGGCATCATCGCCACCTTGTTGGTGAACAGCCCGTAGGTCAGCAGCAGCCGCTTGTCGGTGGCGATGAACCAGTCATGGCGCCAGTTCGCCAGCCGCCACAGGGTCCGGCCGAGCACGGCAAACCACGCCCACCAGATGAGGTCGGCGAACAGCCCGGCCCCGCGCGGCAGCTCGGTGTCGAGCCAGGTCACCACCACCAGGGCAGCGAGCACCGAGGCCACCGGCTCGGCCACCTTGGCCCAGTGCTGGTGCATCGCCACCACGATGCGTTCGCCGTCGAGCAGGTAGCGCTCCAGCCCGCGGCCGCCCGGTCGTGCCACGGGCTACTTGTTGCCGAGCAGGGCGTCGAAGAAGTGGCCCAGGTTGACGAAGCCCTGCATGAGCAGCTCCCACACCTGGTGGACGATGTCGGCGGCCTGGGTCGGGGCGGTGATGATCGCGTAGACCGCGAACGCGCCGAGGACCCAGATCAGGACCTTCTTCGCGCGCACCATGGGGGACTCCTTGTTAGGCGGCAGTCGGGTAAAGCGCACCTATCGTGCCAAATCGGACGAATTGGCGCTCAGTGACGCGCCGTCGACTCCCTCCCGGTCTGCCGTGACGTGCGTCGCCCCGAGCGTCTCCCGTCAGTGCCCGGCGGGCGCCGGGACGGCGGCCTGGGCCTCGGTGGGCAGGGGCTGGCCCGGGCACGTCGCCAGGATCCGGGCCATGGCGTCGTGCTCGGCCACGGTCACCCACAGCCCGTAGCGGGCCTTGACGGCCACCTGCCGGGCGACGTAGCTGCAGCGGAACGCCTTGCGCGGCACCATCCACGTGGCCGCGTCGCCGTCGCCCTTGGCGCTGTTGAGGTTGCCCTGGACCGCCATGAGGTTCAGCGGGTCGTTGCCCAGCTGGGCCCGCTTCGTCGCGCTCCACGTCCCGGCGCCGGTCTGCCAGGCGTTGGACAGGGCCACGACGTGGTCGATCTGGACCAGGGTGCTGGTGCCGTTGCCGCGGCGGAAGGCGATGGTCGCCCCGCCGTAGGGGTCGTGCAGCGTCCCGGTGAGCACGATGCAGCCACGGGTGCGGGGCTTGACCGTCTCGCCGGTGAGGTCCCGGCGCAGGATGTCGTTGCGGGTGTCGCAGCCGTTGTGCCCGCCGGGGACGTCGACCGCGTCGCTCCACGCCTGCCCGAACTGCTCGCGGGTGTAGCCGGTCTTGGGTGCGCGGCCTTTGACCTTCAGCGTCCGCAGGGCCGCGACCGCGCTGCCCGAGCCGACCCGTGGGGCGCCGGCGCCCGGCCCCGCCGTGGACGAGGCTGCCGCCGTCGGGGCGCCCGGGTCCGGGAGGGCACGGGCGTCGGGGACGCACCCGGCGAGGCTGAGCGCGATACCGGTGGTGGCGAGCAGGGACGCGGGCAGGCGGAAGCGACGCGAGCGCAACAGGATCGGACCTTCGGGGGGGGGTGAGGGCCGGCTCAGACGACGCCGTAGAGGCGGTCGCCGGCGTCGCCGAGGCCGGGGACGATGTAGCCGTGCTCGTTGAGCCGCTCGTCCATGGCGCCGGTGACGATGGTGACCGGCACCTTGAGGTCCGCGATCTGCTCCTCGAGCCTGGCCGTGCCCTCCGGGGCGGCCAGCAGGGTGATCGCGGTGATGTCGTCGGCGCCGAGGTCCACGAGGTAGCGGATCGCCGCGGCGAGCGTGCCGCCGGTGGCCAGCATCGGGTCCAGGACGTAGCACTGGCGGCCGGAGAGGTCATCGGGGAGGCGGTTGGCGTAGGTCGTCGCCTCGAGCGTCTCCTCGTTGCGGACCATGCCGAGGAAGCCCACCTCGGCGGTCGGGAGCAGGCGGACCATGCCGTCGAGCATGCCCAGCCCGGCGCGCAGGATCGGCACGACCAGCGGCTTGGGGGAGGCCAGCTTGATGCCGCGGGTGGGCGCGACCGGGGTCACGATGTCGACCGGCTCGACGCGCACGTCGCGGGTGGCCTCGTAGGCCAGCAGCGTCACGAGCTCGTCCGCGAGCCGACGGAAGGTCGGGCTGTCGGTGTCCTTGTCGCGCAGGGCCGTGAGCTTGTGGGCGATGAGCGGGTGGTCGGCAACGTGGACGCGCATGGGCGAAACTTACCGTGTGAGTCTCCGAGGCGGTCCAGTGCACGACCCCGCGTATGCCGCGTGGATGGGGGAGGCGCTCGCGGTCGCCACGGGGGCGCTGGCCTCCGGTGACGTGCCCGTGGGTGCCGTCGTCGTCTCGCCCACCGGTGAGGTGATCGGCCGGGGGTGCAACCTGCGCGAGGCCCAGGGCGACCCGACCGCCCACGCCGAGGTGGTCGCCATGCGGGAGGCCGCGGCCAAGCTCGGCACCTGGCGGCTGGAGGACTGCACGCTGGTCGTCACGCTGGAGCCGTGCCCGATGTGTGCGGGGGCGCTGATGCTGGCGCGGGTGGCCCGGCTCGTGCTCGGCGCGTGGGACCCCAAGGCGGGGGCGTGCGGGTCGGTGTGGGACCTGGTCCGCGACCGCAGGGCCACCCACCGCGTCGAGGTCATCGGCGGGGTGCGGGAGGCCGAGTGCTCGCAGCTGCTGCTCGATTTCTTTGCCGGGCACCGTCTCTAGTAGCCTTCCGCGCGGTGGCGTGTCCGAGCGGCCTAAGGAGAACGCCTCGAAAGCGTTTGTGGGCGGAAGTCCACCGAGGGTTCAAATCCCTCCGCCACCGCCAAACGACGAGGACCCCGACGCAGTCGGGGTCCTCGTCGTTTATGGGAGACGCGGGATTTGGGAGGAGGAGCGGAGCGACGACGGCTCCCTCCGCCCTGCCCCGCGGCATAGGGCTCCGGGTGAAGGGTTGACCACGTCAGGGTGTGGTCAACCCTTCGCGCTGGACCGACGCAGGACCACCGGGTCGAATCCGGCCGAGGTCCGGGCCGTCCGGGTATCGCGGTGCGACGATGACAGCTCGACCGCCGGTCCGAAGGGGGTGGTGCGTTGTCGCGCGTCCAGGCCGTTGCGTTGCTGTCAGGGTGGCTGCTGCTCGCCGCGTGCTCCGCAGGCTCGGACGAGAGCTGTGCCCTTCCGCGGCCGGTCCTCTCCTCCAGCCACGCCGCTCCCGGTGAGCAGGTCACGGTCACCATCAACCTCTCCGTCGCCTGTCTCGACACCAACCACCCCGGGCCTTCCGTGCCACCGCGGACGTGGCGCGGCGTCACGATCGACCTGGTGGAGGGCGGGAGGCAGACCCGGCTGGCCACGGTCGACAGCGACCCGCGCGGGAAGGTGTCGGCCGTGGTCACCGTGCCGACCGACGCTGCGCCGGGTCGAGCCGCCATCCGCGTGGACTTCGCCGAGGAGGCCGCCCTGACCATCGACTGAGCGCTCCAGCCCCGGCTCACCTGCGTGATGCTGCTGTGCACGGGGCCCCGCCGTGTGGCAGCCGCTCGCGCGGGGGACCTTCGGGGGTGGCGGCTGCCCGCCGAGACCGGTTGGGTGGGCGCATGGGGTACGAGATCGACCTGGTGCATCTGCCCGCCCAGCCGGCCGCCGTGGTCCGGGCGCGCGTCGGGCACGACGGGATCGGGGACTTCCTCGGCCAGGCCTTCGGCGAGGTGATGAGCAGCGTGGGCGAGCAGGGGCTGCGCCCGACCGGGCCGCCGTTCGGCCGCTACCGGCCGACGGAGGACGGCGGCTGGGACGTCGAGGCCGGCTTCCCCGTCTCCGCCGAGCCCACGGAGACCGGCCGCGTGCAAGCGGCAACCCTGCCCGCCGGGTCGGCCGCCCACACGACCCACGTCGGGGACTACGGCAACCTCGGCGCGGCATACCGGGCCGTCGCGGACTGGATCGTCGCCAAGGGCATGGCACCCAGCGGCGACCCGTGGGAGTGCTACCTCGACGAGCCGGGCGTGACCAACCCGCGCACCGAGGTCTACTTCCCCTGCGTCCCGCGCGCACTCGCGCCGCAGGACTGAGCCCGTTCGGGCCGCGCCCGCCGGTGGCGCGGGCCACAATCGCGGCATGGAGCCGGTGCCGCGGTGGGTGCTGCACGTCGACCTCGACCAGTTCATCGCTGCGGTCGAGGTGCTGCGCCGACCCGACCTGCGCGGCCGCCCGGTCGTCGTCGGCGGCGACGGGGACCCGGGCAAGCGCGGGGTGGTGAGCACCGCCTCCTACGAGGCCCGCGCCTTCGGTGTGCACTCCGGTATGCCGCTCCGCACCGCCGCGCGCCGGTGCCCCGACGCCGTCTTCCTCCCGGTCGACCGGGAGGTCTACGAGGCGGCGTCCACCACGGTGATGGACACCCTGCGCACGTTCGACGCCGTCGTCGAGGTGCTCGGCTGGGACGAGGCGTTCCTCGGGGTGCGCACCGACGACCCGGAGGCGCTGGCGCGTGAGGTGCAGCGGCGGGTGCGCGAGGCGACCGGGCTGGACTGCAGCGTCGGCATCGGGCAGAACCTGCTCCAGGCCAAGCTCGCCACCGGGTTCGGCAAGCCGGCGGGGGTCTTTCGGATCACCCACGACTCCTGGTTCGGGCTGCTCGGGGACCGGCCCACGGACGTGCTGTGGGGCATCGGCGCCAAGACCGCGAAACGCCTGGCCGGTCTCGGCATCACCACGGTCGCGGAGCTCGCGGAGACCGACCCCGAGGCGCTCGCCGCGCAGGTGGGGCCGAAGACCGGACCGTGGCTGGTCAACCTGGGCCGGGGCCTGAGCCGGGCCCGGGTGACCGGCACACCGTGGGTGGCCCGGTCCCGCAGCCGGGAGGTGACGTTCCAGGTGAACGTGGACGACTGGGCCGAGGTGCAGGCGCAGGTGGCTCGGGTCGCGCGCCAGGTCGCTCAGGACGTGGCGGCCGAGCAGCGGCCGGTGGACCGGGTCACCGTCAAGGTGCGCTACGCGCCGTTCACCACGCACACGCACGGGCACCCCCTGCCGGGCCCGACGCTGGACGCGACGGTGATCGAGGACGGCGCCGCCGCCGCGCTGGCGATGTTCACCGACCACCGACCGGTGCGGCTGGTGGGCGTGCGGGCCGAGTTCGCCGGCGGCTGACCGGGAGCGCACGGTATGCCGGGTCGACACCTGGGTGGGGCGGGCCCAACACCCAGGGTCGGTGGTCGACATGACCGGCCGGGCCGCAGGCTGGGTCGCACCAGCCCGGGCCAGCGCCCGGGGCCCACCCGCCGGAAGGGGGTCGCCATGACCGTCCACCTGCGTGCCCTCGCCGCCTCGACCGCTGCGGCGGCCATGGGCCTCACGCTCGGCCTGGTCGTCCGCGACTGGCCGGGCTTCATCGACTGGGTCATCACCCGGCGCCCCGTGGCGGGGTGAAGGGTTCTCCACATCCCGCTGTGGTGAACCCTTCGCCCTGGCCCGAGGCGCTCAGCGGTTGCGCACGATGGCGACCGGGCAGCCGGCGTGGTGAAGCGCCCCCTGGCTGACCGAGCCGAGCATCAGTCCCCGGAACCCGCCCCGGCCGCGGCTGCCCACCACCAGCAGGTCGGCGCCGGCGGACTCCTCGGCCAGCAGCTCGACCGGGTGGCCGCGGACGATGTGGACGGCCAGGTCGACGTCGGGGTACTTCTCCCGCCAGCCGGCCAGCGACTCGGCCACGACGACCTCCTCGTCGGAGCGGATCTGCTCCCAGTCCCCGGCCCAGGGCGACTCGGCCAGGACGCCCTCGACGTACTCCCACCACCATGCGTGCACGACGGTGAGCCCGGAGTTGGTCATCGACGCATGGTTGAACGCGTAGGCGATGGCGGCGTTGGACAGCTCCGACCCGTCCACGCCGACCACCACCCGGCCGGCCCCCGCCCCGTCCTGGCTGGCGTGCTCCCGGGTCACCACGACCGGGCAGGCCGCGTGCATGGCGACCTGCTGGGACACCGACCCGAGCACGGCGGATCTTCCGGCGCCGCGCCCGCGGGCGCCGACGACGATGGTGTCGGCGACCTCCGAGGCCTCGACCAGCAGCGCCGCCGCGGACCCGTAGGGCGCCTGTGCCGTGACCCGGACGTCGGGCTCGGCCAGGCGGGCCCGGCTGATCGAGCCCTGGGCGACGGCGTCCCCCTCGGCGCGCCGCTCGTCCGGGTCGCCGGGACCGGGCGTGCCGTGCTCGTGGTCGGGCATCACGTGGATGAGGTGCAGCGGCAGGTTGCGTCTCGCCGCCTCGGCGGCGCCCCACGCGATCGCGTCGTGGCTGTGCGGGGAGCCGTCGACCCCCACCACGATGCTGTCGCGCGGCACGGACTCCAGACCCATCACGCCTCCCCGGGCTCGCCCCGCGACGGCTCGCGGTCTGCCGCCACGGTCGCCCGGCGCCCCCGGGGCGGCCAGAGTCGTTGGTCCCCGGCGCGCTGCCACCGCGTGACGGCCCTCCCGGGTGAGGATGTGCCCCCGGCTTCTGGCGCCGGGGGAGCGGAGTGGTGGTGCGCAAGGTCCTGGCCGTCGCGGCAGTCGCGGTGCTCGTCGTCCCCACCGCCGTCCGCTTCCTCGGGGACCATGCGGTCCCCGCCCTGGTCGCGGCCGCCTCCTTCACCCCGTATGCCGTGCCACCCCTCGCGGTGGCCCTCGCCCTCCTGCTGCGGCGGCAGGCGTGGCGGGCGTCCGCGGCCATCGCCTCGGTGCTGGCGCTCAACCTGGCCTGGCTGGTGCCCCTGTGGGTGCCGGACCGGGCCCCGGCTTCGGGCGCGACCCCCCTGACGGTGATGACGGCCAACCTGCGGCTGGGTGAGGCCAGCCCGGCCGCCCTGGTCGCGGCCGTCCGCGCCCACCGGGTCGACGTCCTCGCCCTGGAGGAGCTGACCCCGCAAGCGCTCTCGGCCCTGCACCGGGCCGGGCTGGACCGCGAGCTGGGCCACCGGACGGTGCGGGCGGTGCCGGGCGCGGACGGTGCGGGCCTGTGGAGTCGGACCCCGGTCGCGGCGGTGACCTGGTCGCACACCTGGAGCCGCACCCCCACCGCCACGATCGAGCTGCGGGGCCGCCCCGTCGTCGTCGGCGTCCTGCACCCCGCGGCCGTGGTCCTGGACGGTGGCCGGCTCTACCGGGACGACTACGCGGCCACCACCGACTACACCGCCGGGCTCGACGACGCGACGCCCACCCTGCTGCTCGGCGACCTCAACGCCTCGGCGGACAACAGTGAGCTGCGCGAGCTCATGGGGACCCGCTTCCGGGACGCCCCCGAGCTGGCCGGCAGCGGCCTGCTGCGCACGTTCAGCCCCTCGCCCCGGCTGCCGGCGCTGCTGCACCTCGACCACGTGCTCGTCGACGACGCGTTCGGCGTCACGGACACCACCGTGGTCGACCTGCCGGGCAGCGACCACCGGGCCCTCGTGGCCCGGCTGGGACTGGCGCCGAGGGGCTGACCCGGGCACCCGGCATACCTTGGTGAAACTGCAGGTCAGAACCCTTTTGTGGCCGTTGACCGACCGGTCAGGCAGGCGCACCATGGAGGTGTCCGGTCCGCCTCGGAACGACGGGCCATCAGTCACAGGAAGGTGGTTGGTCCGCATGAGGAAGTGGACCCATCCACAGGACTTCGTCGCGCTGGTCGCGGGCGTCTACGCGGCCCTGTCCCCGATCTGGACGTCGACCACGACCAAGGCGAGCTGGACCATGGTCGTCCTCGGAGTCCTCACGGCCGCGGTGGCGATCGCCTCCCTGGCCCGTCCCGACATGATGTCCTCCGAAGGCGCCCTGGCGGTGCTCGGTATCGCGTTCATCGTGGCGCCCTGGGTGATGAGCTACAGCGGCTCGAGCACCCGAGCCCTCGCCTGGACGTCGTGGATCGTCGGGATCGTCACCCTCGCCGTCGGCGCCCGTGACCTGCAGATGACCCGCTCCGCCCACCGTGGCGGCGGGGTGGCTGCGGCGCACTAGCGAGGAACCATGGTGCGGGCTCGCACGGACGGCACCGGGCGGGCCCGTCACCGCGCCCGGAAAGCAGGGACGCGCGCGGGTGACGGGCCCCCGACTGCCGAGACCTCGGTCCCCGAGGCATCGGTCTCCAAGGAGCCGGCCTCCAAGGCACCGGGGACCGAGGCATCGGCCCTCGAGGCGTCGGTCTCCAGACCATCGGCCCCAGAGGTGCCGGGCACGGGTGCGCCTGACGCCCGGACCCGCATCCTCGACGCGGCCGAGGAGCTGTTCGCCGGCGACGGCTTCGACGCCACCCCCACCTCGCGCATCGCCGAACGGGCCGGGGTGGCCAAGGCGCTGCTCTTCTACTACTTCCCGCGCAAGGACGGCCTGCTCGAGGCGCTGATCGCCGAGCGGCTGCCCGAGCCGCCCCTGTGCCGGGTCGGCTCGGTGGCCCGGCGCGGGGACCTGAAGGGCTCGCTGGTGCGGTTGGCCCGGGCGCTGGACCTCGGCGGCCGGAAGTCCCGGGTGCTGCGGGCGGTCCTGTTCCGCGACCTGGGCTCCCACCCCTCCGTCCTGGCGCACCGGTTCCGGCTGCGCACGGCGCTGGTCGAGCTGACCGAGCAGGTGCTCGATGCCGCCAGCCCGTTCACCCTCGACCGGCTGCGGCGGCGGCAGGCGGCCGACACCTACGTCTCGCTCATGCTCGTCGAGGCCGACCACCGCCGGTTCGCAGGTGTGCTGCCCGACCTCGCCGCGGCGGCCAGCATCGTGTCCCGTGCCCTGGCCGGGCCGGCGGCCGGCCTCAGCCTGGCGTGACGCCCTGTGCCGGTCGGCTCAGCAGCCGGCCGTGGCGGTCGCGGCCGCCGTGTTCGACAGGCCGGTGAACTTCGCGCCGATCACCAGGTCGACGGAGGAGTCCGGCCGCCCGTCCCGGTGCAGCGTGGCCCCGCGGACCAGGCTGGAAGCGACCCGTGCCGCCTCGGCCCCGCTCGGGCCGTACCTGACCACCGCGGTGCCGGCGACGACCTGGTGGAGCGGGTCGTTGCTCACCGTGGCCACGAGGTAGCCCAGGTCCCGCAGCCGGGACGCGGTCTCTCCGGCCAGGCCCTTGTGGCTGGTCGTGTTGTAGACGTTGACCGTGACGTCCGCGGGCGTCAGCGTGCTCGACGGGGTGGCCGGGCATGCCGGCGCAGCCGCAGGCTTCGCCGGGTGGTCGCCGACCCAGCCCTCGAACCACGCCCCGGCACAGGCGAACGCCCCCACCAGGAGCAGGGCCACCACGGTCAGGGTGATCGCGGCGCGCCGGCGGCCGCGGCGCCGGGGCAGAGCGACGTCGGCCTCGTCGAGGTCCGTCACGCCCACCTCCCCAGGGTCGGGTGCTACCCCGCGATCATGTCGCGCCCGCGCCGGGTGTCAAGCACCGACGCCTCAGTCGAGGACGAGCACCCGCGCGTGCAGCGCGGGCCGCTGGTGCAGGGCCGCGCGCAGGGCCCGGTGCAGGCCGTCCTCGAGGTAGAGCGTGTCCTGCCACTGCACCACGTGGGCGAACAGGTCGCCGTAGAACGTGGAGTCCTCGGCCAGCAGCAGGCCGAGGTCGAGAACCTTCTTGGTGGTCACGAGCTCGTCGAGGCGCACCATCCGCGGCGCGACGTCGGACCAGTCCTTCGCGGACTGCTTCCCGTGCTCGGGGTAGGGGCGGCCGTCGCCGACGGATTTGAAGATCACCGCGTCAGTTTAGGCAGAGCCACAGGTCGGCCGCCGTTACAGTCGAAGCGTGAGCGCAGCCACGCCGGCCGAGGGCCAGCTCGAGACGATCCGCTCCGGCTACGCCTTCACCGGCGCGGCCCTCGACCTCGGTGCCGCCGTCACCGATGGCACCGCCCATCCGGAGGTCCCGGTGCGCATCCCGCTCGGCGTCCTCAACCGGCACGGCCTGGTCGCGGGCGCGACCGGCACGGGCAAGACCAAGACGCTCCAGCTCATGGCCGAGCAGCTCTCCGCCCAGGGGGTGCCGGTCTTCCTCGCCGACATCAAGGGCGACCTCTCCGGTATGGCGAGTGCCGGGGTCGCGAACGACAAGGTCACCGCCCGTGCGGGTGAGGTGGGGCAGCAGTGGGTGGGCTCGGCGTACCCGGTGGAGTTCCTCTCCCTGGGAGGGCAGGGGCGTGGGGTGCCGGTGCGGGCGACCGTGACCTCGTTCGGGCCGACCCTGCTGGCCAAGGTGCTCGGGCTCAACGACACCCAGGAGTCGAGCCTGGGTCTGGTGTTCCACTTCGCGGACAAGAACGGGCTGCCGCTGCTGGACATCAAGGACCTGCGCGCGGTGATCAGCTACCTCACCTCAGACGAGGGCAAGGCCGACCTCAAGGAGCTCGGCGGGCTGTCGGCGGCGACCGCGGGGGTGATCCTGCGCGACCTCATCGCCTTCTCCGACCAGGGTGCCGAGGTGTTCTTCGGCGAGCCCGAGCTCGACACCGCGGACCTGATGCGGGTGGCGGCCGACGGTCGCGGGATGGTCACCTGCCTGGAGCTGCCCTCGCTGCAGGACCGACCCGCGCTGTTCTCCACGTTCCTCATGTGGATGCTCGCCGACCTGTTCCACGACCTGCCCGAGGTCGGCGACCCGGACAAGCCCAAGCTGGTGTTCTTCTTCGACGAGGCGCACCTGCTGTTCGAGGGGGCCAGCAAGGCGTTCCTCGCCGCGATCGAGCAGACGGTGCGGCTGATCCGGTCCAAGGGCGTCGGGGTGTTCTTCGTGACCCAGACGCCGAAGGACGTCCCGCCGGGCGTCCTGGCCCAGCTGGGCAACCGGGTGCAGCACGCGCTGCGCGCGTTCACGCCTGACGACGCCAAGGCGCTCAAGGCGACGGTGTCAACGTTCCCGCACAGCGGCTACGACCTGGAGGAGCTGCTCACCCAGCTGGGCACGGGCGAGGCCGTGGTCACGGTGCTGTCCGAGCGTGGCGCCCCGACGCCGGTGGCGTGGACCCGGATGCGTGCCCCGCAGTCGCTCATGGCGCCGTCGGCGGACGACGTGGTGCAGCAGACGATCGCCGCCTCACCGCTGCAGGCGCGGTATGCCGTGGCCCTCGACCGAGAGTCGGCCTACGAGAAGCTCCAGGCCCGGCTGGCAGCGGCGCCCACGCCGGAGCAGGAGCCGGCGCCGTCGGTGCCCGCACCCTCGGCTCCCGCGCCTGCCCCCCGACGGGCGGAGAAGCCGCAGGAGTCCGTGGTGGAGCAGGTCGTGGAGTCCTCGATGTTCAAGTCGGTCCTGCGGTCGGCCGGCACGGTGATCGGCCGGGAGATCACCCGGAGCCTGTTCGGCACCGCCCGGCGCCGCCGCTGAGGGCTGATGAGGCCGGGCATGCCGCTGACCCGGCCCGCTTTGGGCCGGGTGCGGGGCGGGGGCCTCAGGTGTGCCAGGTGACCCCGGTCGCGGCCACGGTCGCGGTCCAGCCGCGCTGGTGGACGATCGTGTGGTGCCGCCCGCACAACAGGGCCGCGTTGGACACGTCGGTGGCCCCGCCGTTGGCCCAGTGGATGACGTGGTGACCGTCGCACCACCACGGCGGGGCGTGACAGCCCGGGATGGTGCAGCCGCCGTCGCGTAACCACAGGTGCTTCAGCTGGGCCGGGGTGAACAGGCGCCTCGTCCGGCCCAGGTCCAGGACCTCGCCCTGGGTGCCGAGGACGACCGGCGTCGCAGGCGATCCTCCGCACCGTCTCCGGCCCCAGCAGCGTGCCATTGCCCAGCGCGCTGCCGTTGCCCAGCACCGTCCCGGACCCGCAGGCGTCCTTGAGGTCCTGGAAGTCCATGGTCACGAAGACCTGCGCCTTGGTCTGCACCGACACCTCACCCCCGGCGGCCGTGGACCGGCGGCAGGCCTCGACCAGGGCGTCCCCCCGGCGCTGGTCGCTGCTCCTGAGGTCGCTGACCCCGTCGACGGGGTTCGGCGCGGACAACGGCCCGATCGCCGCCTCCAACACGCTCGCCCCCTCGGGGTCGAGGCGCAGCTGGTACTCCACCATCCCGTCATCGGCCCGCCCCGCCGACAACGACACCCCGTGCTTGAGCCGGTCCTGCCGGACCTGGAACTCCTGATCCCGCCCGTGGGCGGCGATGATCCACTCCCGCAAACCCCGCACCCCCCGCGGGCCCGCCTCCTCGGCAACCTGAAGGAACCCGTCCCACACCGTGGGCAGCGCCGCCGGCGTCAACCGCGGGCCGAGCTTGTGCATCTCGGTCAGCGCGACCGCCGCGCAGCGCACCCCGACCCGGCCGGCCAGCACGCACGACCGCAGCCGCTGCACGGACCCGTGGTCCAGCACGTGCGCCGCCCCCGCCCCCACCGGCTTCCCGATGCACGCCTGCGCGACCTTGAACAGGTCACCCGCCCCACCGGCCCGGTAGGACGGCGCCCACTCCAACACCCACCCCGCCGACGTTGAACAGGTCGAGGAGGCCACCTCGCCGCGTTCCAGGCCCTCGCCGAGCACCGTGACCTGGGCCGCGTCCACCAACCGCCGCAACACATCCAGCCGACCCATCGCCGGCCCGAGATCCGCGCCCTGGCACTGGTGCGCCACCTCGGCCGGCCCGGTCAACGCCTCCGCCGCCGCATCCACCACCGCGAACCGGTCCGCGAACGACACCGCCGCCCCACCCGACCCCGCCCCACCCGACCGCGCCGCAGGCACGCCACCAGCCCCGCTGGCCGCGGCCCCCTGACGGCGATCCCCCTGATGCATGGTTCGAACATACATTCGACCACTGACAGGCCTCAGCCGTCATCAATGGCCGGAGGTTGAAGGACGCCTGGGGCGGCCGCGGCGTACCGAGGGGTCGCGGGGAGGTGAGGTAAAGGGTTGGTCAGGGCTGCCCGCCGACCGTTGACCCCGATTCTGTGACGTGAGTAACTTCCGCAGCGAACCCACGATTCGTGAATCGTTGACATCCCGGAGGCGTCATGCCGCAGTCCTTCCCGTCCCGACGGCTTGTCTCCGCGGCGCTTGCCGGCGGTCTCGGCCTCGCCCTCGCGGCCACTTCCGTGGCTCCCGCCCAGGCCCATGAGGAGCACGGTCCCCGCGGCCCGCTGCAGCAGGCCTTGAGCCGGATGTCTTTGGAGGAGAAGGTCGGTCAGCTCTTCGTCCAGAACGTCTACGGCTCCGACGCGACCACGCCCGACAGCCGCAACATCCCGCTCTACGGCGTGGCCAGCCCGGCCGAGGTCGTGAAGAAGTACCACCTCGGCGGCGTCATCTACTTCGCGTGGACCGACAGCGTGAAGGACCCGCAGCAGATCACCGGCCTGTCCAACGGGCTCCAGCAGGCGGCGCGGGAGAGCGGCGCCCACATCCCGCTGCTCATCGGCACCGACCAGGAGCAGGGTGTGGTCACCCGGATCGGGCCGCCGGCCACGCAGTTCCCGGGGTCCATGGCCCTCGGCGCCGGGCGCTCCACCGACGACGCGCGCACCGCCGCCGCGATCACCGGCCAGGAGCTCAAGGCCATGGGCATCACCACCGACTACGCCCCCGACGCCGACGTCAACGTCAACCCGCTCAACCCGGTGATCGGCACGCGCTCGTTCTCCTCGCACACCGACCTCGTCTCGCAGATGGTCACCGCCCAGGTGAAGGGCTACCAGGAGGACGGGCGGATCTCGGCCACGGCCAAGCACTTCCCCGGCCACGGTGACACCGCCACCGACAGCCACACCGGACTGCCGGTCATCACCCACACCCGCCAGCAGTGGGAGACGATCGACGCCCCGCCGTTCCAGGCCGCGATCAAGGCCGGGGTCGACGAGATCATGACCGCGCACCTGCTCGTGCCGGCGCTGGACCCCTCGGGTGACCCGGCGACGCTGAGCAAGCCGATCCTCACCGGCATCCTGCGCGACGAGCTCCACTACCAGGGCGTCATCACGACGGACTCCCTTGCGATGCAAGGGGTTCGCGACAAGTACGGCGACGCCGAGGTGGCGGTGCGCGCGATCCTCGCCGGCGCCGACCAGCTGCTGATGGCCCCGGCGATGGACGACGCCTACAACGCGGTCCTGGGTGCGGTGCGCTCCGGCCGGATCAGCCACAAGCGGCTCGACGAGAGCGTCCGCCGGATCCTCACGCTGAAGTGGAAGCGCGGCGTCATCACCCACTCGTGGACCGACCCCGCCAAGGTCTCCGGCGTCGTCGGCACGCCCGCGCACCTCGCGGCCGCCGACGCCGTCACCGACCGCACCGGCACACTGGTCGCCAACGACGACAAGACCCTGCCGTATGCAGCGGGCGGCAAGAAGGTGCTCGTCACCGGCTACGGGGTGGGCACGACGCAGACGCTGGCCGCCGGGCTCACCCGGCGCGGCGCCACGACCCAGACCGTCCAGACCGGCAGCGCGCCCAGCGACGCGGCCATCGCCTCCGCGGTGGCTGCGGCAGCCGACAAGGACGCCGTCGTCGTCACCACGATGAAGGCCTGGGACACCACGGTCACCGACCCCAAGGCCGGTCAGCAGCGGCTCGTCCAGCAGCTGCTCGCCACCGGCAAGCCGGTCATCGTCGTCGCGGTCCGCGACCCCTACGACATCGCCTACCTGCCGGGCGTGAAGACCTACCTGGCGACCTACTCCTACAGCCCGGTGGCGATCGAGTCCGCGGTGCGGCTCATCACCGGCGAGGTCGCGCCGAGCGGCACGCTCCCCGTCGACATCCCGGCCAAGGGTGACCCGCAGTCGGTCCTCTACCCCTTCGGCCACGGCCTCACCTACTGACGACCCACCGACCACGAGGACGTCTCCACCATGAGCGAGATCAACCGCCGCCGGCTGCTCGGCGCCGCCGGGCTCGGCCTGGCCGCACTGCCCCTGTCCGCCGCCGCGGCGCGTGCCGCAGGTGACACCCACGGCGACCCCCGCAGCGACGAGCGCGGCGACCACGGCCGCACCGGCCTCGGTCCGGGCACCGTGACCACCGGTGCGGAGCGCCAGGCCCGCGACGGCTGGTCCGAGCTGCGCGGCCAGCGGGTCGGCATCATCACCAACCCGACCGGGATCCTGCGCGACCGCCGCAGCATCGTCGACGAGATGGTCGGCTCCGGCGCCGTCAACGTGGTGGCGGTGTTCGGCCCGGAGCACGGCTTCCGCGGCACCGCCCAGGCCGGCTCGAGCGAGGGCACGAGCACCGACCCGCGCACCGGGGTCACCGTCTACGACGCCTACGGCGCCTCCGCCGAAAAGCTCGCCGGGATGTTCCGCACGGCCCGGGTCGAGACCGTGGTCTTCGACATCCAGGACGTCGGCGCGCGCTTCTACACCTACATCTGGACCATGTACACGGCCATGCGCGCCGCCGTCGCGACCGGCGCACGCTTCGTCGTCCTCGACCGGCCCAACCCGGTCGGCGGCACCGCCCGCGGTCCGATGATGACGAAGCCGTGGGAGAGCGGGGTCGGCCTCAAGGAGATCGTCCAGGCGCACGGCATGACCGTCGGCGAGCTCGCCCGCTTCTTCGGCGGTGAGTTCCTCGAGGCGGATGCTGGGGGTCGCCTCGCGGAGCTCACCGTCGTCGCCGTCCGCGGCTGGCGTCGGGACGTGCCGTATGCCGGCACCGGGCTGCCGTGGGTCATGCCCAGCCCCAACATGCCCACGCCCGACACCGCCCTGGTCTATCCGGGCATGGGCATGTTCGAGGGCACCCTGCTGTCCGAGGGGCGCGGCACGACCCGCCCGTTCGAGCTCATCGGGGCGCCGTGGGTCGACTACCGCTGGGCCGAGCGGCTCAGTGCGATGGACCTGCCCGGCACCGCCTTCCGCGAGGCCTACTTCACCCCGACCTTCAACAAGTTCGTCAACACCGTCTGCGGCGGGGTGCAGGTCGAGGTCACCGACCCGCGCCGGTTCGACCCGCTGCGGGTCGGCGTCGAGATGCTCGTCGCGGCCAGGGCCCTCTACCCCCAGTTCGGGTGGCGCTACGACAGCTACGACCCGGCCCGGCCCTACTGGATCGACAAGGTCACCGGCTCGACCCGCCTGCGCGACATGGTCAGCGCGGGCGCCACCGCCGACGACGTGACCGGGGCCTGGGCGCAGGAGCTCAGCGCGTTCGAGCGCGCCCGCAGGCCCTACCTGCTCTACCCCGGGGCGTGAGCCGGCGATGGCCCCACGACGCACCCTCGGCGCCGGCCTGCTCGCCCTCGTGGTTGGCTGCTCGCTGATGGCCAGCACCCCCGCGACCGCCTCCACCGCCGCGAGCGCGCACGCCCACGACGACGCCCGCCGCAGCGGCCGGTTCGACGCGCCCTTCACGGGCTTCGCGCCCGCCGGCACGGTGTTGCGGCAGCGCACCCCGGAGCAGCTCGGCATGGACCGCGCACCCCTCGACGCCAGCTTCGCCCGGATCCGGGGCTGGGAGGAGCCGAGCCGCTCCACCCACCCGCTGTATGCCGGGGCGGTCGCCCTCGTGGGCCACGACGGGGCCGTCGTGCGCACCGAGGCGAGCGGCTGGGCGCTGCGCTACGCCGACGCGCAGGGCACCGAGCTGCCGCGCGACCAGTGGCAGCCGATGCGCGAGGACACCCTCTTCGACCTGGCCTCGGTGTCCAAGCTGTTCACCTCGATCATGGTGATGCAGCAGGTCGAGCGCGGCGCGATCGACCTCGACGCCCCGGTCGCGACCTACCTGCCGGCGTTCGCCGCCAACGGCAAGGACGCCATCACGGTGCGCCAGCTGCTGACGCACACCTCGGGCCTGCCGGCCTGGCTGCCGCTGTGGAGCGCCCGCCCCGACAAGGCCTCCCGGATCCAGATGGTGATGGACGCCAAGCCCTCGCACGCCCCCGGCACGACCTACCTCTACTCCGACCTCAACCTCATCACGCTGGGCGTCCTCGTCGAGCGGCAGGCCGGCCAGGGCCTGGACCAGGTCCTGCGGGAGCGGGTCACCGGACCGCTGGGCATGACCGACACCGGCTACAACCCCACGGACCGCGCGCGTGCCGCGGCCACCGAGTTCGAGGCCAGCCCGCCGCGCGGGATGGTGCAGGGCGAGGTCCACGACGAGAACGCCTGGTCCCTCGGCGGCGTCGCCGGCCACGCCGGGGTGTTCTCCACCGCGCACGACCTGGCCGTCCTCGCCCAGGCGCTGCTCAACGGCGGCACCTACCGCGGCCACCGCGTCCTGAGCAAGGACAGCGTGCGCCAGATGATCACCAACATGAACCAGGCCTTCCCCGGTGACTCGCACGGCCTGGGCTTCGAGCTCGACCAGCGCTGGTACATGTCCGGCCTGTCCAGCCCGACCACCGCCGGTCACACCGGCTTCACCGGCACGTCGATCGTCATCGACTTCATGTCGCGCTCGTTCGCGATCCTGCTGACCAACCGGGTCCACCCGAGCCGCAGCTGGGGCAGCAACAACCCGGCGCGCCGGGAGATCGCGCAGGGCCTGGCGCTCTCGCTGGGCGTCGAGCCCCGGCACGGGCGGACCGAGTGGTGGAGCGGCACGGCCGACGCCACGACGGCGACGCTGACCACGCCCGTCCTGGCCGGCGCCGACCCCTCCCGGCTGTCCTTCGACCTCTTCGTCGACACCGAGGAGAGCGACCCGCTGACCCTGGAGTCCAGCACCGACGGTGGGCAGACGTGGACGCCGCTGCCGTTCACCGTGCGGGACCGCGGTGAGGTCCGCAGCACCGACGGCACGGTCGCCACCAGCGGCACCCGACGGTGGGTGCAGGCGGCCGCCGAGGTGCCGGCCGGACCGGTCCAGGTGCGGTGGCGCTACGCCACCGATGCCCTGTATGCCGGTCGCGGGGTCTTCGTCGACGGCGTCCGGGTCGTGGGCGACCGGGGGGTGCTGCTGGACTCCGAGCGCCGGCCCGATGCCCTTGTTGCGCAAGGCTGGTCCGTGGTGAGCCGGTAGGTCGTAGGGTCGAGTCGTGACCTCCACTTCGGACCCCCAGCCCGTGACCTCCCCGACCGGGGGGACGTCGCTGCTGGTGCGCCTGCGCGCCGTGCGGCCGACCCTGTCCCCCGCGGAGGACCGTGTCGCCGAACGGGTCCTGGCAGACGCCCGTGCCGCTGCCGCGCTGACGATCAGCGAGCTCGCGGCCGCCGCCGAGACGTCGGAGACCACCGTCCTGCGGTTCTGCAAGCGGCTGGGGCTGCCCGGCTACCCGCAGCTGCGCCTGGCCCTGGCCGAGGAGTCGGCCCAGCCGCGCACCGTCGCGGCGCCCAAGAGCGACATCAGCGCCGAGGACTCCGTCGACGACGTCATCCGCAAGATCGCCTTCGCCGACGCCAGCGCGGTGGAGGAGACCGCCGACCAGCTCGACCGCGCGACCCTCACCGAGGCCGCCCGGTGCATCGCCGCGGCCCGCCGGGTGGACGTGTGCGGCTCGGGGGCCAGCGCGGTCGTGGCCGCCGACCTCCAGCAGAAGCTGCACCGCATCGGCGTGGTGACGTTCGCCTGGAGCGACCCGCACATCGCCCTGACCAGTGCGGCCCTGCTGCAGGAGGGCGACGTCGCGGTGGGCGTCTCGCACAGCGGCACGACCCGGGAGACCCTGGAGGCCCTGGAGCTGGCCAAGTCCCGCGGCGCGACGACCGTGGCCATCACCAACTTCCCGTACTCCCCGCTGGCCCGGGCCGCCGACCTGGTCCTGACCACCGCGGCCCGCGAGACCTCCCTGCGCTCGGGCGCCACCGCCAGCCGGATCGCCGCGCTGACCGTCGTGGACTGCCTCTACATCGCCGTGGCGCAGCGGAACCTGCCCGACGCGTTGCAGGCCGTGCGGTCCACCCGCAGCGCCGTCTCGGGACACCATCTCGAAAGTCATTGACATCGTTGACGCGCCATTGGTGAGAAAGTAACCTCCGGGGCGTGATCAACGACGCGGTGCCCGGAGCTCCCGAGGTCTCGGTGACGGCTCCGACCGAGGAGCGTCACCCGGGCACGCACGCGATCGACGCGATGAGCACGCTGGAGCTGCTGCGCACGATCAACGCCGAGGACGCCCGCGTCGCCCCGGCCGTGGCGGACGTCCTGCCCGAGCTGGCCCGCGCCGTCGACGGCACCGTCGCCCGGCTCCGCTCCGGGGGCTCGGTGCACTACTTCGGCGCCGGGACCTCCGGCCGCCTGGCCGTCCTCGACGCCGCCGAGCTGCTGCCCACGTTCAACGCCCCCGAGGGCCTGTTCGTCGCCCACCACGCCGGCGGCCCGGACGCCCTCATCCGTGCGGTGGAGAACGTCGAGGACGACGCCGCGCTCGGCGTCCGCGAGGCGGCCGCGCTGAGCCCCGGCGACGTCGCCGTCGGGGTGACCGCCTCCGGCCGCACCCCGTTCGTCGGGGGAGCGCTCGAGGCGGCCCGCGCCCGCGGCGCGCTCACCGTGCTGGTGACCGCCAACCCCCACGCCGAGCTGGCCGGGCTGGCCGACCACCTGCTGGCCCCCGACACCGGCCCCGAGGTCATCACCGGCTCCACCCGTCTCAAGGCCGGCACCGCACAGAAGCTGGTGCTCAACAGCTTCTCGACGGCCGTCATGGTCCGCCTCGGCCGCACCTGGTCCAACCTCATGGTCGACGTCGTCGCGACCAACGCCAAGCTCCGCGGTCGGGTGGTCCGCATCCTGTGCGAGGCCAGCGGCGCCGACGAGGCCTCCGCCCGGTCCGCCCTCGTGGCGGCCGACGGCGAGCTCAAGCCCGCGCTCGTGAGCCTGCTGGCCGGCATACCGGTCGACGGGGCACGCGAGGCGATCGAGACACACCACGGGTCGGTTGCCGCAGCCTTGCGGGCCGTCCAGCACACTGCGCAGGCACACGAACAGGAGACAGGGCAATGGCAATGACGAACCGACGTGGCTGGGCCGCGGTCGCGATGGTTGCGGGCGCGCTGGCGCTCTCGGCGTGCGCGCCCTCGAGCTCCTCGACCAGCGGCTCGGGCTCCGGCGGCGACACCACGATCTCGGTGTGGTCCTGGCGGACCGAGGACGTCGCGGCGTACAACGACATCTTCGCCGTCTACGAGAAGTCCCACCCCGGGGTGAAGGTCGACTTCAAGGCGTTCAAGAACACCGAGTACAACCAGATCCTCACCACCGGCCTGGCCGGCTCCAGCGGCCCCGACGTCGCGCAGGTCCGCTCCTACGGCCAGCTCCAGCCGACCGTCGCCGCCGGCAGCCTCGTGCCGCTGGACGGCAAGGTCGACCTGTCCGGCTGGGACGCCAACGTCGTCAAGAGCGCCCAGGGCAAGGACGGCAAGACGTATGCCGTGCCGCTGGCCAAGCAGACGCTGCAGATGTTCTACAACCAGGACCTCTTCACCAAGGCCGGCGTGAAGCCGCCGACCACCTGGGCCGAGTTCGTCGACCTGAACAAGAAGCTCAAGGCCTCCGGCGTGACGCCGATGGCGGTCGGTGCCAAGGACTCCTGGACCCTGCCAATCGTGCACGAGGTCGTCGGCGCCTCGACCTTCGGCGGCGCGAGCTTCGAGAAGGCCGTGATGTCGGGGCAGAAGACCTTCGCCGACCCGGCGTGGGTGGCCTCGGTCAAGGCGATCAGCGACCTCAAGCCCTACCTGCCGGACAGCGCAGTCGGTGTGGCCTACACCGACGCCCAGGTCCTGTTCAGCTCCGGCAAGGCCGCGATGTTCCCCGGTGGCTCCTTCGAGCTCGGCTTCTTCCAGAAGCAGAACCCGGGCCTGAAGCTGGGCGTCTTCCAGGTGCCCGGCCCGGCCGAGTCGACCCCGAGCACGCCCGGCTACGCCGACGGCTCGTTCGGCGTCTCGGCGAAGTCGGACGCCCAGAAGGCCAGCCTCGACCTGGTCAAGTGGATGTCCACCAAGGAGTTCGGCCAGCTCGTCGCCGACAAGGTCAAGCAGCTCTCCGCCGTCCCCGGCGTGACCTACAACGACCCGCTGCTCAAGCAGATGGCCGACGCCTACGCCAAGAACCCCTCGCCGTACCTGCTGCTGACCGACTTCCGCTACGGGACCCCCACCGGTACCGACCTGCTCGGCACCGGCGTCCAGGAGCTGCTGCTCGGCAAGAAGGACGCCACCGGGGTCAGCAAGGACCTGCAGACCGGCGTCTCCCAGTGGTTCAAGCCCCAGGCCTGAGAGTGAGCGCATGACCCGCCGCAGCGGCCTGTTCTTCGTCGCCCCCGCGCTGATCCTCTTCGGGATCTTCGTGCTCTACCCGATGGCGTCCGCCCTCAGCTACGCGTTCTTCTCGTGGCAGGGCACGGCGCGCGGGGGCTTCGCGGGACTGGACAACTTCCACGCGCTCTTCACGCAGGAGCCGTTCAGGAGCCAGCTGCCGCGGGCCTTCGGCCACAACCTGGCGTTCTTCGCCGGGACGATGGTCGTGCAGAACACCCTCGGGCTGGGCATCGCCGTCCTGCTGCACCGCCGGCCCCGGACCCGGCGGGCGCTGCAGACGCTCTACGCGATGCCCTACCTGGTCAGCCCGATCGTCATCGGCTACCTGTGGACGCTGCTGCTGTCGCCGACGTTCGGACCGGTCAACGCCCTGCTCCGGCAGGTCGGCCTGGGCAGCCTCGCGGTGCCGTGGCTCGGTGACCCCGACACCGCGCTGTGGGTGGTCATCCTGGTCAGCGCCTGGCAGTGGGTCGGCTTCCCCGTCCTGCTCTACGGCGCGGCCCTGGGCGGCGTGCCCGAGGAGCTGTCCGAGGCCGCGCGGGTCGACGGCGCCAGCCACTGGCAGACGTTCCGCTCGATCGTCTTCCCGCTGCTCGTCCCGGCGATCGGCACGGTCAGCGTGCTGACCTTCATCTTCGCGATGGAGGCGTTCGCGCTGCCCTACGCCCTGGGCGGGTCGACCGGAAACCCTGCCGGCGCAACGGACTTCATGTCGCTGCTGTTCTACCGCACCGCCTTCGAGAACGGCTCGACCAACGCGATCGGGGTGTCCTCGGCGATGGCCACGCTGCTGTTCCTCGTCATCTTCGGCGGTGCCGTCATCGCGACGCGGGTGCTGCGTCGCACCGAGGAGCGGATCGCCGGATGACCACCACCCTCGCTCCCAGCACCGACCGCGCGAGCCGGCCCACCGGCATACCGGGCCCGTCGCCGCGCGGGCGCAAGCCGCGCCCGGTGGGTGGCCTGGTGGGAAGTGTCGCGCTGTGGGCCTACGCCGCCGGCGCGCTGGTGCCGCTGGTGCTGATGGTGCTCAACTCCTTCCGCACCACCGCCGACCTCTACAACAAGCCGCTGTCGATGCCGTGGCCGCCGTCGGTCGACAGCTACAAGGTCGCCTGGACCGAGGGGCACTTCGGTGACTACTTCCTCAACTCGCTGCTCGTCACGGTCGGTGCGGTGGCGCTGTCCACCGCGGTCTCGACGATGGCCGCCTACGCCCTGGCCCGGACCCGTTCGCGGATCTTCTCGGTGCTGGAGTCGGTGTTCGTCAGCGGGCTGATGCTGCCGATCCACCTGGCGATCCTGCCGGTCTTCTACCTGCTCGACGGCATGCGCCTGGTCGACTCCCGCCTCGGGCTGATGCTGGTCTACGCCGCGGCCGGCGTACCGTTCTCGGTCTTCGTGCTCACCACGTTCTTCCGCCAGCTGCCGCCGGAGCTGGAGGAGGCCGCGACCATCGACGGCGCGAACACGTGGCAGACGTTCGTGCGGATCATGGTGCCGCTGGTCAGGCCGGCGGTCGCGACGGTCGTCGTCTTCCGCTTCGTGCCGATCTGGAACGACTTCCTCTTCCCGCTGGTGCTGCTGCGCTCCCGGGAGAAGTACACCGTGCCGGTCGGCCTCACCAGCTTCTTCGGCGAGTACTCCACCAACTGGTCGGCGCTGTTCGCCGGGCTCGTCATCGCGACCGTGCCGCTGATCCTGCTCTTCCTCGTCGCCACCAAGCAGATCGTCGCCGGGCTCACCGCCGGCATGAGCAAGTAGCCCCGTGACCGTCGTCCTCGGCGTCGACGTCGGCGGCTCCGGCATGCGCGTCGCCTGGGCCAACGGATCTGCCCGCGGCGCAACGGTGCTCGCCGACGGGGCCCACATCGGCGAGGGCGGCATCGACGTGCCCGCGCTGCTGCCCGTCCTGTCCTCGTATGCCGCGCAGCTCACCTGCCCGCCGGACGTGGTGGTCTGGTCCATGCGGGGCCTGACCACGCTGGCGGACCCCGCCGAGGTGCTCAAGCACGTCGCGTCGGCGGTCGCCGCCCGGCGGGTGGTCGTCACCAGCGACGCGGTCGCCAGCCTCGTCGGGGCGCTGGGGGAGGTCCGGCCCGGCGCGGTCCTGGCGGCCGGGACCGGCGCGGTCATGCTCGCCACCGACTTCGACGGGGTGTGGCACCGCGGCGACGGCTGGGGCCACGTGCTGGGCGACCGGGGGTCCGGTGCGTGGATCGGCCTGCAGGGGCTGCGGGCCGCGCTGCGCCACCGCGACGGCCTCGACGACGGCTCGGCCGACCTGCTCGAGACGGTCTCCGACCTGTGGGGCGACCCCTACACCTGGCCGCGGGCGGTGATGACCGGCCGCAGCGCGCCGGCCGAGCTCGCGGCGCTGGCCCCCGCGGTCGGCGCCCTGGCGCCCACCGACCCGGCGGCGGCGGCGATCTGCCGCGAGGCCGGCCACGAGCTGGCCCGCACGCTGGCGGCGGGCGCCGCGGCGGTGCGCGGGGCGACCCCGTGCGCCGTCGGTGGGCTGCTGCAGCTGCCGGCGGTCCGCGCGGCCTTCGACGACGCGGTCGGCCTGCTCGGGCTGGACCTGGCGCCGGCGCTCGGCACCGCGCTGGACGGCGCGCTCGCCCTGGGTCGGCACGTCGGTGAGGGGCGCGCGCTCGCCGCGCACCCGCCATACCTGCTGCTGTCCTGACCGCGGCCGGGTCAGCGGCGGGGGACCACCACGACCGGGCAGTGGGCGTGGTGGACGCACTGCTGGCTGACGGACCCGAGCAGGGTGCCGGCGAACGTCCCGTGGCCACGGCTGCCGACGACGAGCAGGTCCGCGTCGCGGGCCGCGTCCAGCAGCGCCTCGGCGGCGTGGCCGCGCACCACCTGGCGCACCACGGGCACGCCCTCGGACTCGCGCGCCACCTGCTCCAGGGCGACGTCCTGCTGCTTGCGGGCGTCGCCCTCGAGGTCGACGTCGGTGTACATCGGCACGTAGCCGTAGGCCGCGGACACCTCCCACGCCGTCACGGCGTGCAGCTCGGCACCCATCCGGCGGGCCTGTTGGAGGGCCCAGCGCAGCGCGAGCTGGCCGTTCTCGGAAGCGTCGACGCCGACCACGACGACGGGGGTGTGCTGGGTCTGGCTCATGCCTGAAGCATCCGTGGGCGCGGCGCGTGCCGGACAGGGACTTGCGGCCCGCGGGGAGGACCGTGGGACCCCCCGTGCTCACCCGATTGGCGGAACCCGTGCGGCGCGAACCCCTGCACAGTGGACGCCGGTGTGCCGGCAGGGGAGACGAGGGAGCGTGGGGCATGGGTCTGGTCCTGGCGGGGGAGCTGCACCACGACCCGGCGCTGGACACGGGGCAGCTCTGGTATGCCGTGCCGGCACTGGTGCTGCTCGTCGTCGTCACGGTGTGGGCCTGGCGGCGGGGGCGTGGCCTGTGGGCGGCGCTGGCCGTCGTGGCGGCCTCGGGGGTGTGGCTGCTGGCCGACCCCGTGCACGAGCCGAGCCTGTGGACGTTCATGGAGTCCCACGCGGTGACCCCGGGCGACCTGCTCGTGCTGCCGGCCCTCGTGGTTGCCGGCGTGGTGCTGCGCCGTGGCCTGCGGGACGCGGAAACGGCGCGTCGCTGAGGCAGAGGACGGGGGAGCCGTCGGCTCCGCTGCGCTCCGCCTCCTCCCAAATCCCGAAGGCCCCGCCAGACGAGAGAGCCCCCCGTCGCGATGCTCCGGGGGGCTCTCTCGTCTGGCGGAGGATGGGGGATTTGAACCCCCGAGGGTTTTATCCCAACACGATTTCCAATCGTGCGCACTAGGCCGCTATGCGAATCCTCCGCGGAGGAGGTTACCCGACACCGGGGCCAGTTCCCCAATCGGCCCCGGCGGTCCCGGGCAGCCCCGTCGCGTGGCCGATTTCGGCGCCGCCGGACCCCTGCTCTAGAGTGGGCGCAGACCCCCCGTGTGGTGGTACCTCACTGAACTCCCCCAGGGCCGGAAGGCAGCAAGGGCAGGTGAGCTCTTCCAGGTGCGCGGGGGGTCCTTTCATGCCCGTGGAGGGGACCCGGCGGGCCGTCCCCAAGGCTCTGCCGCAGTTGATGACGCTCTGCCGACGCTGCAACCTCGGCAGGGCGCACCCAACCTCGGCAGGGCAACGGTGCCGCAGCCGCAGGACACGCGAACGGCCCCGGACCACAACGGGTCCGGGGCCGTGCGTCAGGCGAGCACCCGCCTACAGCACCAGGCCGAGCAGCAGCACCAGGACGATGCCGACGACGGAGATCAGCGTCTCCATGACCGACCACGTCTTGACGTTCTGCACCACGTCGACCTTGAAGTACTCCTTCACCAGCCAGAAGCCGGCGTCGTTGACGTGGCTGAAGAACAGCGACCCGGCGCCGATCGCCAGCACCAGCAGCGAGGTGTGCGTCGGCGAGAGGTGGGCGGCGACCGGCACGAGGATGCCCGAGGCGGTGATCGTGGCGACGGTGGCCGAGCCGGTCGCGAGGCGGATCAGCACGGCGACGACCCAGGCGAGCAGCAGCGGCGAGGCGCCGTTGCCGGCGACCGCCTTGGCGATGATGTCACCGATGCCGGTGTCGACCATTACCTGCTTGAAGCCACCCCCGGCGGCGACGATCAGCAGGATGCCGGCGATCGGCGGGAACGACTGCTCCACCGACCTCGCGATGCCCTCGCGGGTCAGGCCGGCGCCACGGCCCAGGGTCACCATGGCGACCAGGACGGCCAGCATCAGCGCGACCAGCGGGGTGCCGAGGAAGTCGAGGACCACGCGGGTGCCGTCGGTCTTGGGCAGGAAGATGTCGGCCAGCGCCTTGCCGAGCATGAGCACGACGGGCAGCAGCACGGTGAACAGCGTGGCGCCGAAGCTCGGGCGGCGGGTCTGCGTGGCGGCCTCGACCGAGAGCGTGCCGGGGCCGTCGCTGACGCGGTGCCCTGCGTCGGCCTCCGAGCGCGACACGAACAGCTCCGGAGCCTGGACGGGGACCCAGCGCGCGGCATACCGGGAGAAGAGCGGACCGGCGATGATGACCGTCGGGATGGCGATGAGGACGCCGAGGCCCAGGGTGATGCCGAGGTCGGCCTTGAGCGCGGCGACCGCGACGAGCGGGCCGGGGTGCGGCGGCACGAGGCCGTGCATCACCGACAGGCCCGCGAGGGCGGGGATGCCGACGCGCATCAGCGGCAGGCCCGAGCGCCGGGAGACCAGCAGGATCACCGGGATCAGCAGGACCAGCCCGATCTCGAAGAACATCGGCAGGCCGATCAGCGCGCCGACGAGCGCCATCGCCCAGGGCAGCGCGCGGGTGCTGGCCCGGCCCACGATCGTGTCGACGATCTGGTCGGCACCGCCGGAGTCGGCCAGCAGCCGCCCGAGCACCGCGCCGAGGGCGATCAGGGTGCCGACGCTGGCGACCGTGGCGCCGACGCCCTTGCCGTAGCTGTCGAGCGTGTCGGCCAGCGGCATCCCGGCGATGGCGCCGACCGTGACCGCCCCGAGGGTCAGGCTGAGGAAGGGGTGCAGCTTGACCTTGGTGATCAGCAGCACGATGAGGCCGATGCCGATGAGGGCGGCGGCGATCAGCCGCGGGTCGCTGGCGGCCGGGGCCGCTGCGGCGACGAGGGCGGGAGTGCTCACGTCTTCTCCTGGTGGATGGTCGGGTGGGTGGGTCGGTGGGGTGGGTCAGGCCGGGACCGGGTGGTCCGACAGGTATGCCGTGAAGCGCGCCACGACGTCGTCGACGGGGGCGGCGAGGTCGGCGACCATGCCCTCCTCGTCGGACCCGAGCGGCTCGAGGTCGGCGAACTGGGAGGCGACCAGCGAAGCCGGCATGAAGTGGCCGGGGCGCCCGGCCACCCGCTGCGCGACCACGCCGGGGTCACCGTCCAGGTGCAGGAACGGCAGGTGACCGACGGGCGCGCGCAGCACGTCGCGATACCGGCGCTTGAGGGCCGAGCAGCTGACCACGGCGCCGGTCCCCCGGTGGTCGGCCAGCCAGCCGGCGATGGCGCGCAGCCACGGGGCGCGGTCGGTGTCGTCGAGCGGGACGCCGGCGGACATCTTGGCGATGTTGGCCGGGGGGTGGAACTCGTCGGCGTCGGCGTAGGGGACCCCCAGCCGTGCCGCGAGCTCCTGGCCGACCGTGGTCTTGCCCGAGCCGGAGACACCCATGACGACCGCGATCGGGCGGCGGGCCGGAGGGGTGGTGAGGGTCATGCGGTGCTCCAGGGGGTCGATGGCTGCGGACCACTGTCCGCTGTTGATGTCATGAAATCAAGACTTAACCCAGAATTGATATGACGTAATCCCGACTACAGTGGTCCCATGACGACGCCGGGCCTGCATGAGCGGGTCCTCTCACGCCTCGGCCCTGCCATCGTCGCGGGCGAGCCCGCTCCGGGCGAGGTGCTGCGGCTCGAGCAGCTCGAGGCCCGCTACGGCGTCTCGCGCACGGTGGTCCGCGAGGTCGTCAAGGTCCTCGAGTCCATGCGCGTCGTCACCAGCCGTCGCCGGGTCGGCGTCACCGTGCTGCCGCGCACCGAGTGGAACATCTTCGACCCCCGGATGATCCGCTGGCGGCTGGCCGGCGCCGACCGGATGGAGCAGCTGTCCTCGCTGAGCCAGCTGCGCACCGCGGTCGAGCCGGTCGCCGCGGCGCTCGCGGCCCGCAACGCCACCCCCGAGCACTGCGGCCGGCTGACCGCGGCCGTCATCGGCATGTCCGTCTCGGCGCGCAGGGGCGACCTCGAGGAGTACCTGCGGCACGACATCGAGTTCCACCACGCCGTGCTCGAGGGCTCGGGCAACGAGATGTTCGCCGGCCTGACCCAGGTCGTCGCCGAGGTGCTCGCCGGCCGCACGCACCACCACCTCATGCCGGCCCGCCCCGAGCCCGAGGCGCTGCGCCTGCACGCCGAGGTCAGCGACGCCATCCAGGGCGGCGACCCGGCCCGCGCCGAGAAGGCGATGCGGGCGATCGTGCAGGAGGCGATCGAGGCCATGGAGGCGATGGCCGCCGAGCCGGGGGAGGGCCCGTCCCGCCCGCCGGAGCGCCGCAGGTCCGGCGGGAAGCCGCGGGCTGGGGACGTACCCCGCCCGCATGTCACCCGTCGCCGTTAGGGTTCCTTCGTGTCCACCGCCCTGTACCGCCGCTACCGGCCCGAGTCCTTCGCCGACGTCATCGGCCAGGAGCACGTGACCGAGCCCCTGATGCAGGCGCTGCGCACGGGGCGGGTCAACCACGCCTACCTGTTCAGCGGCCCGCGCGGCTGCGGCAAGACGACCAGCGCCCGCATCCTGGCCCGCTGCCTCAACTGCGAGGAGGGGCCGACCCCGGTCCCGTGTGGCACGTGCCACTCGTGCGTGGCGCTCGCCCGCGGCGGGTCCGGGTCGGTCGATGTCATCGAGATCGACGCGGCCAGCCACGGTGGTGTCGACGACGCCCGTGACCTGCGCGAACGCGCCTCCTACGGGCCGGCCCAGAGCCGCTACAAGATCTACATCATCGACGAGGCGCACATGGTGACGCCGCAGGGCTTCAACGCCCTGCTCAAGATCGTCGAGGAGCCGCCGGAGCACGTGAAGTTCGTCTTCGCGACGACCGAGCCCGAGAAGGTCATCGGCACGATCCGCTCCCGCACCCACCACTACCCGTTCCGCCTGGTCCCGCCGCAGGTGCTCACCGACTACCTCGGCCAGCTGTGCGAGTCCGAGGGCGTGGCGGTCGCGCCCGGCGTGCTCTCCTTCGTCGTCCGCGCCGGCGGTGGGTCGGTGCGTGACTCGCTGTCGGTGCTCGACCAGCTCATCGCCGGCTCCGGGCCCGAGGGCCTGACCTACGAGGGGGCCGCCGCGCTGCTCGGCTTCACCGAGGGCGAGCTGCTCGACGCCACGATCGACGCGTTCGCCGCGGGCGACGCCGGGTCGGTGTTCCGCCAGGTCGACAAGGTCATCGAGACCGGTCACGACCCCCGGCGCTTCGTCGAGGACCTGCTCGAGCGGCTGCGCGACCTCATCGTCGTCGCGGCGGTGCCCGACGGTGCGTCCGCGGTGCTGCGCGGCCTGCCCGAGGACCAGCTCGAGCGGATGCGCCAGCAGTCCGCCGCGTTCGGCTCCGGGGCGTTGACCCGCGCTGCCGACATCGTCAACGCCGGCCTGACCGAGATGAGCGGTGCCACCGCGCCGCGCCTGCAGCTCGAGCTGATCTGCGCCCGCGTGCTGCTGCCCGGCGCCTCCGGCGAGAGCGGGTACGCCGCGCGCCTGGACCGCCTCGAGCGTCGCCTCGACGTCGGGGCGGGTGGCGCACCGGCGCCCTCGGCGCCGCCGGTCCAGTTCAGCCGTCCCGCGCCGTCCCCCACCCCCGCCCCTGCTGCGCCTGCGCCGGCTGCAACCCCCGCGCCGGCTGCGGCCCCCGCGCCGGCGGACGAGCCCCCGGAGCCCGTGGCCGAGCGTCCGGCGGCCCCGCGCGAGCCGGAGCCCCCCGCCGCGGCGCCGGAGCGCCCCGCACCCGAGCGACCGGCACCTGAGCGCCCCACGCCGGACCGTCCCGCACCGGAGCGCCCGGCTGCCGAGCGCCCGTCGGCTGAGCCTCCGGCGGCCGAGCAGCCCGCCGAGACGCCCGCCCCTGTGGCCTCGATGTCCATGCCGGGCGGCGTCGACACCGCCGCGATCCGCCGGTCGTGGCCGGACGTGCTCGCCAAGATCTTCTCGATCAAGCGCACGACGTGGACGTTCCTGTCCGAGCACGCCCAGGTCCTCGACTACGACGGCCAGCGCCTGCTGCTCGGCATCTCCACCGTCGGCCTGGCCAACACCTTCCGCCGCGGCCAGCACGCCGAGCTGGTCCGCCAGGCGCTGGTCGAGGTGCTCGGCGTCAACGCGGTCGTCGAGGGCATCCCCACCCCCGAGGGCGCTCCGGCGCCCGGCACCTCCGGTGGTGCGCCGGCGCCGTCCACCGGCCCCGCGGGCTCCACGCCCACGCCGCCCGCACCGGCCGGCCAGGGGTCGAGCTCGGGCGGCTGGGACGAGCCGGCCGGCCCGTCCCGGTCGGCCCGCGACGACGCCGGCATCGCGCCCGGTCGCGGCGAGGACTCCGGCGGGGGCTGGGACACCAGCGCGCCGCCCCCGGACTGGGCCAGCGTCCCGTCAGCGGCCGGCGGTTCGGCCGCCGAGTTCTCCTCGCCCGACCCGGCTCCCGAGCCCACCCCGGTGGCCACGATCAGCCCGATGCAGCGCGCCCGGGAGGCCGTGGCACGCGAGGCGGGCACCCGGCATACCTCTGCGGTGGAGCCGGCCGACGACAGCGCGGCCAGCGCTGACGACGAGGACATCGCCGACATCGGCGGCGTCGGCCTGCCGGTGATCCAGAGCGTGCTCGGTGGGACGGTCATCGGGGAGTTCGACCAGTAACCTGCTGCTGCAACAGGTCCGTGTCGTCGGCCGTGCCGCGACGAGAAGAGGTCGAATGCTCTACCCGGTGAGCCGGTTCGTGCTCGTGCCGTTGGCCCGCGCCATCTACCGGCCCCGCGTCATCGGCAAGGCCAACGTCCCCAAGCGCGGCGGGGTCATCCTCGCCAGCAACCACCTGTCCTTCATCGACAGCGTCGTGATCCCGCTGACGGCGCCCCGGCGCGTGGTGTTCCTGGCCAAGGCGGAGTATTTCACCGGCACCGGCATCCGCGGGGCGCTCACCCGGGCCTGGTTCAACGCGCTGGGCATGATCCCCGTCGAGCGGGGCGACCACCGTGCGGCGCAGGACTCCCTGGACGCGGCGCTGGAGGTGCTCCGTCAGGGCGAGGCGTTCGGCATCTACCCCGAGGGCACGCGCTCGCGTGACGGCCGGCTCTACCGCGGGCGCACCGGCGTGGCCTGGCTGGCGCTGACCGCCGGGGTGCCGGTCGTGCCGGTGGCACTGGAGGGGACGCAGCGGCTGCAGCCGGTCGGCTCGCGCCTGCCGCGGCCGGTGCGGGTCACCGTGAAGTTCGGGGAGCCGATGTCCTTCGCCGACCGCTACGCCGGCGTCCCGCAGGGCAGGGCCCGGCGAGAGGTCACCGACGAGATCATGGCCGCGATCCACGCGCTGTCGGGCCAGGAGCTCGCCGGGACCTACAACGAGCGCCCGGCCGCACCCACGTCCTGACGACGCCCGCACACCGGGCGACAACGCCCCGGGTGTCCGTGACCCCGGCGTGACGGCGAGGGCATAGGCTCACGGTGTGTACGAAGGCGTGGTCCAGGACCTGATCGACGAGCTCGGCCGGCTGCCCGGCGTGGGTCCCAAGAGCGCGCAGCGCATCGCCTTCCACCTGCTCCAGGCCGACCCGGCCGACGTCAACCGGCTGGTGAGCGCGCTGACCGAGGTCAAGGCCAAGGTCCGCTTCTGCGTCACCTGCGGCAATGTCGCGCAGGCCGAGGAGTGCCGCATCTGCTCCGATCCCCGCCGCGACGCCGCGCTGATCTGCGTGGTCGAGGAGCCCAAGGACGTCGTGGCGATCGAGCGCACGCGCGAGTTCCGTGGCCGCTACCACGTGCTCGGCGGGGCGATCAGCCCGATCGAGGGCGTCGGCCCCGACGACCTGCGGATCCGCGAGCTCATGACGCGCCTCGCCAGCGGCGAGGTCACCGAGATCATCATCGCCACCGACCCCAACCTCGAGGGGGAGGCCACCGCGACCTACCTCGCGCGGCTGCTGCGCCCGATGGGGCTGCGGGTCACCCGGCTCGCCTCGGGCCTGCCGGTGGGTGGCGACCTGGAGTACGCCGACGAGGTCACCCTGGGCCGGGCGTTCGAGGGCAGGAGGCTGCTGGATGTCTGACGAGCTCACCCTTCTCAGCGAGGAGACCGCCCGGGACGCCCGCAGCTACCTCGGGGCAGTCACCGAGGTCGCCTCCGGCAGCTCCCCGGAGACCGCCATCCCGGTGCTGCTGCTGGCCGTCTCGCAGGTCTCGCTGGCCGGCGCCCGGCTCGGCGCCATCACCGACGTCGTGCCCGAGGACCGGTTCGAGGCCGACCCCGGCCCCGAGGCCGACGTCGACCCGCTGCGGCAGGGTCTGGCCAACCTGTTCGAGGGCCTGGACGAGTACGCCCACCTCGTCGATCCGCTGGTCAGCCTCGAGGTCGCCACCGGCTCGCTGAGCAACGACCTCAGCGAGATCGCCTCGGCCCTGGCGCACGGCCTGCAGCACGTCGAGGCCGGAAGGGTCACCGAGGCGCTGTGGTGGTGGCAGTTCAGCTACCTGTCCTCGTGGGGCGACAGTGCGAGCCGTGCGCTGCGGGTGCTGCACACCGTGCTGCGGCACGTGCGGCTCGACGCCGACGAGGAGACCGTCGCCGACGCCGAGTTCGACGCACTCCACCCCTGAGCTGAGCAAGGTTTGGGGCCGGTTGGCGCCGGCGCCGGAGGATCTGCGCCCAGGCGGCAGGGGCACGGGAGGAGGTCCCCACACGGCATACCGGGGGGAGTCTCGCAATCCGGCCACCGGCCATCCCCGGGGGTGCGGCGGATAAACTGGCCGCTCCGCCAGCACGACCAACCGGAGTTCCTCTTGAGCTTGATCGTCCAGAAGTACGGCGGTTCGTCCCTGGCTGATGCCGAGAGCATCAAGCGCGTCGCGCGGCGGATCGTCGAGACCCGCCGCGCCGGCAACGAGGTCTGCGTCGTGGTCTCCGCGATGGGTGACACCACCGACGAGCTGCTCGACCTCGCCGAGGAGGTCAGCCCGCTGCCGCCCGGCCGCGAGATGGACATGCTCCTCACCGCGGGCGAGCGCATCTCGATGGCCCTGGTCGCGATGGCCATCGCCAACCTCGGCCACCAGGCCCGCTCGTTCACCGGCTCGCAGGCCGGCGTCATCACCGACTCCTCGCACGGCAAGGCGCGGATCATCGACGTGACGCCCGGCCGGATCCGCGACGCCCTCGCCGAGGGGCACGTGGCCATCGTGGCCGGCTTCCAGGGCGTGAGCCAGGACAGCAAGGACATCACCACCCTGGGCCGCGGCGGCTCCGACACCACGGCGGTCGCGCTGGCGGCCGCGCTCGAGGCCGACGTCTGCGAGATCTACACCGACGTCGACGGCGTCTTCACCGCCGACCCCCGCATCGTCCCCGCCGCCCGCAAGATCGACCGGCTCTCCAACGAGGAGATGCTGGAGATGGCCGCGTCGGGCGCCAAGATCCTGCACCTGCGGTGCGTCGAGTACGCCCGCCGCTTCGGCATGCCGATCCACGTCCGGTCCTCGTTCTCCTACCGCGAGGGCACGTGGATCATCGACCCGGAAGAAGGAGTATCCGTGGAAGCCCCGATCATCGCCGGCGTCGCGCACGACCGCAGCGAGGCCAAGATCACCGTCGTGGGGGTGCCGGACCACCCGGGCAAGGCGGCCGAGATCTTCCAGGCGTGCGCCAAGGCCGGCGTCAACATCGACATGATCGTGCAGAACGTCTCCGCCGTGGAGACCGGTCTGACCGACATCTCCTTCACGCTGCCCAAGACCGACGGCCAGCACGGGGTGCAGGCGCTCAAGGCGGTCCAGGAGTCGGTCGGGTTCGCGTCGTTGCAGTACGACGACCACATCGGCAAGCTCTCGCTCGTCGGCGCCGGCATGCGCTCCCACCCGGGTGTGTCCGCCACGTTCTTCCAGGCGCTCGCCGACGCGGGCGTCAACATCGAGATGATCTCCACCTCGGAGATCCGCATCTCGGTCGTCACCCGTGACGACCAGCTCGACGACGCCGTGCGCGCGGTGCACACGGCGTTCGGCCTCGACTCCGCCGAGGGTGAGGCCGTGGTCTACGGAGGTACCGGACGATGAACACCCGCAAGCCCACCCTGGCCGTCGTCGGCGCCACCGGTGCCGTCGGCTCGGTGATGCTGCAGATCCTGTCCCAGCGCCAGGACGTCTGGGGCGAGATCCGCCTCGTCGCCTCGGCCCGCTCGGCCGGCAAGGTGCTGCAGGTCCGCGGCGAGGACGTCGTCGTGCAGGAGCTCACGGCCGAGGTCTTCGACGGGGTCGACGTCGCGATGTTCGACGTGCCCGACGAGGTGTCGGCCCAGTGGGCGCCGGTCGCCGTCGAGCGGGGTGCGGTTGCCGTCGACAACTCCGGGGCGTTCCGCATGGACCCCGAGGTGCCGCTCGTCGTGCCCGAGGTCAACCCCGCCCAGGTGCGCAACCGCCCCAAGGGGATCATCAGCAACCCCAACTGCACGACCCTGACGATGATGGACGCGCTCGGCGCGCTCCACGCCGGCTGGGGGCTCAAGGAGCTCGTCGTCGCCTCCTACCAGGCGGCCTCCGGCGCCGGGCAGCCCGGGGTCGACCGGCTCTACGACGAGCTCGAGGTCGTGGCCGGCCACCGGGAGGTCGGCCAGCACACGGGTGACGTGCGCGCCTCGGTCGCCGACAAGCTCGGCGACGACAGCCCGTTCCCGGCGCCGCTCGCCCTCAACGTCGTGCCGTGGGCGGGCTCGCTCAAGGACGGCGGCTGGAGCTCGGAGGAGCTCAAGGTCCGCAACGAGTCCCGCAAGATCCTCGGCATCCCCGACCTGAAGGTGTCGGCGACCTGCGTGCGCGTGCCGGTCGTGACGACCCACTCGCTCGCGGTCCACGCGGTCTTCGAGAAGCCGCTGACCGTCGACGCCGCCCGTCAGGCCCTCATCGAGGCGCCGAGCGTGGTCGTCCTCGACGACCCCGAGGCCGGCGAGTGGCCGACCCCGGCCGACGTGGTGGGCACGGACCCGACGTGGGTGGGTCGCCTGCGTCAGGCGCTGGACTTCCCCAACACCATCGACCTGTTCGTGTGCGGCGACAACCTGCGCAAGGGCGCGGCGCTGAACACCGCGCAGATCGCCGAGCTGGTCGCCGCCGAGCTCACCGCCGGCTGAGGTCTCCCGCCCCTCGACCGAACGCACCAAATCCGTCGAATCGGGCCGTTCACGGCCTCGATTCGACGGATTTCGTGCGTTCGGTGGGCTACGCGCGGAGGGTATGCCGTGCCGCTCACCTCGCGTGCGGGAAACGGACCTCGACCCGCAGGCCCGGCGGCGGGTCGGCGTCCAGCAGCCGGACCGTCCCGCCGGAGCGGCGAACCAGCTCGCGGACGATCGCCAGGCCGAGGCCGGTCCCGCCCGCGTCGCGGTCGCGGGCGTCATCGAGCCGGGTGAACCGCTCGAACACGTTCTCGCGCAACGCTTCGGGGATCCCGGGACCGTCGTCGGTGACCGTGAGGACGGTCGCGCCGGCGGGAGCCGTCGCGGCGAGGAGCACCCGCGACCGGGCGTGCCGCACCGCGTTGTCGACGAGGTTGGTCAGCGCGCGGCGCAGCTCCTCGCGGTCGCCGCGGACCGGCACCGGCCCGGCACCAGGGGCGACCGACACGGGGACCCGCGACCCGGCATACCGGTCGGCAACCTCGGTGAGCAGCGCGACGACGTCGAAGGCGTCCTGCTGCGGCGGTGCCACGGAGGAGTCGACGCGAGCGAGCAGCAGCAGGTCCTCCACGAGCCGGGTCAGCCGGGCGACGTCGACGAGCAGCTCGGCCGGCAGCTCGCCGCCCTCACCGAGGCGCTCGGCGACCTCGAGCTGGGTGCGCATGGAGGCCAGCGGGCTGCGCAGCTCGTGGGCGGCGTCGGCGACGAACCCGCGCTGGCGCTCGCGGGCCGCGTCGAGCCGGTCGAGCATGGTGTTCAACGTCAACGCCAGCGCGTGGATCTCGTCGGCGGAGGCCGGCACCGGCAGGCGCTCGTCGTGGCCGGAGCCGCTGATCCGCTCGGCGCCGGCGCGCAGCTCCTCGACCGGTCGCAGCGCCGAGCCGATGACCCGCCAGGCGATCGCGGCCAGCACGAGCAGCAGCAGCGGGTAGGTGAGCACGAGGGTCCGCAGCAGCACCCGCTGGCTCTGGGTGACGTCCCCGACCTGCAGCGCGACGACGACCGAGACCGGCGTGGCGGCCGGTCCGGCCCGCACGGCCACCACCCGCAGCGGGCCGTTGACCCCGGCGCGGGCGCCCGGCACCTCGGTGGTCTGCCCGGCCAGCGCCTGCCGCAGCTCGGCCGGTCGCAGCAGCGGGGTGAGCCGGTCGGCGTTGACGGAGGCGCTGACCACTCGGCCGGAGCCGTCGACGACCTGCACCACCTGGGCGCCGGCGACCGGGATCGGGCTGGAGAGCCGGCCGCTGTCGACGAGCGCGACGACGTCGGCGGCGCTCGCCCGCGCCTCGGCGTCGATGGTGTGGTTGACGGTGACGACGAGCACGCCGTAGAGCGCGGCGCTGCCGAGGGCGAGAGCGACGGCGACGCCCGCCACGCCGATGAGCAGCAGCCGGGCCCGCAGGCTCAGCCGGCGCAGGCTCGGCGCCCGGGTCCTCATGAGGCCAGCCGGTATCCCGCGCCGCGCACGGTGGTGAGGTGCTCGCGGCCGATCTTGCGCCGCAGGTAGCCGATGTAGACCTCGACCACGTTGGGGTCGGTCAGGTCGCCGGTGTCCCAGACGTGGTCGAGCAGCTCGGTCTTGCTGACCACGCGGTCGGCGTTGCGCATGAGGTACTCCAGCAGCGCGAACTCGCGCGGGGTGAGCTGCACCGGCTCCTCGGCCACGCTCACGTCCCGGGTGGCCGGGTCCAGGCGCAGGGCGCCGACCGACAGCACCGAGGGCCGGGCGCGCACGTCGCGGCGCAGCAGGGCGCGCAGCCGGGCCAGCAGCACGACGTAGGAGAACGGCTTGGTGAGGTAGTCGTCGGCGCCGTAGTCGAGGGCGTCCGCCTCGTCGTACTCCCCGTCCTTGGCCGTCAGCATCAGCACCGGAACCCAGTTGCCTTCTGCGCGAAGGGTTTTCACCACGGTGTAGCCCGACATGCCGGGCAGCATGATGTCGAGGAGCACGGCGTCGTAGTCGCCGTGCCGGGCGGCCTCGAGGCCGAGCAGGCCGTCGTGCTCGACGTGCACGACGAAGCCCTCGGCGGTCAGGCCACGGCGCAGCGCCGTCGCCAGCCGCACCTCGTCCTCCACCACGAGCAGCCGCACGGCCCCAGCCTGTCACGAGCAGCCGCGCCGACGAGGCAGGTCCGTGGTGACTTCTCAGGTGCCTCACAGCGCGCCCCGGCCACGATGAGCCCATGAGCATCTTCAGCCAGAGGCCCGCGCTGCGCTGGGCCGTGCCCGGGGTCGCCGCCGTGACGTTCGTCGGTGGCGGCGCACTGGTCAGCACCATCTCCGCCAACGCCGACGCCGGGCTCCCGCCGCGCACCGCCGCGCAGCTGCTTGTCGACGTGCAGCAGGCCAGGCTCGACGGCCTCTCCGGCACCGTCGTGCAGCGCTCCGACCTCGGCATCCCGGCCCTGCCCGGCACCGGTGGCCAGGGCAGCGCCGACCTCGCCTCGATGGTCTCGGGCACCCACACCCTGCGCGTCTGGTACGCCGGCCCGGACAAGGCCCGGCTGGCGCTGCTCGGCGAGCTCGGCGAGTCCGACGTCATCCTCAACGGCACCGACCTGTGGACCTGGTCCAGCCGCGACAACACCGCGACGCACCGGACGCTGTCCAAGGACGCGTCGGCGCACAAGGCGCCCGACGCCACGGACATCCCGAAGACCCCGCAGCAGGCGGCCGACAAGGCGCTCGCGGCGCTCGACCCGACCACCTCGGTCACCACCAGCGGCACCGCCACCGTCGCCGGGCGCTCGGCCTACGAGCTGCTGCTGGCGCCGAAGGACTCCCGCTCGCTCATCTCGCAGGTCCGCATCGCCGTCGACGGGGTCAAGCACGTCCCGCTGAGGGTGCAGGTCTTCGCCAAGGGCGCGGCCGACCCGGCGTTCGAGGTCGGCTTCACCGCCGTCGACTTCTCCCGGCCGGACGCGGCGCAGTTCGCGTTCAACCCGCCGCCGGGAGCCAAGGTCACCGACGCCACCGCCTCCACCACGGAGAAGATGGGCATGGCCCAGCCCAACCCCGACGCCGCGACGAAGGCCACCCCGGCCAACCGCCCGAAGGTCGTCGGCACCGGCTGGACCACCGTCGTCGTCGCCAAGGCCCCGGCCGGCAGCACCGCCAAGCTCGACCAGGGCCAGCTCGGCGCCCTGCTCAAGGCGCTGCCGAAGGTCTCCGGCTCCTGGGGCTCGGGCCGGCTGCTCGCCGGCAAGCTCTTCTCGGTGGTCCTCACCGACGACGGCCGGGTCGCGGCCGGCGCGGTGACGCCGCAGGTGCTGTATGCCGCGCTGGCGGCGAAGTGAGTGACCTCGCCGTCGCGTCGCGCGCGGCAGGTGCCGAGGCCCGGGGCGGTGACACCCCGGCCCTCGACGCCGCCGTCCGCACGTCCGGCCTGACCAAGCGGTTCCACCACCAGGTCGCCGTCAACGAGATCGACCTGCTCGTGCCCCGCGGCGCGGTCTACGGCTTCCTCGGGCCGAACGGATCGGGCAAGACCACGACGATCCGCATGCTGCTCGGGCTGATCCAGCCCACCGCGGGCAGCCACGAGGTGCTCGGCCTGCCCATGCCGGCCCGGGCCGCGGACGTGCTCCCGCGGGTCGGCTCGCTCGTGGAGGGGCCGGCGTTCCACCCCTACCTCAGCGGCCGGGCCAACCTGGCCCGCCTCGACGCGGCCGACCGCTGCGCCGACCCGGCCACCGCCTCCCGGCGCATCGACGCGGCGCTCGACCGCGTGGGCCTGCTCCCGGCGGCGGCCAAGCGCTACCGCGCCTACTCCCTGGGCATGCGCCAGCGGCTGGCCATCGCCGGGGCGCTGCTCGCCCCGCGCGAGCTGCTCGTGCTCGACGAGCCCACCAACGGCCTGGACCCGCAAGGGACCCGCGAGGTCCGGTCGCTGGTGGCCTCGTTGGCCGAGGAGGGCGCGACGGTGCTGGTGTCCAGCCACCTGCTCTCCGAGGTCGAGCAGATGTGCAGCCACATCGGGGTGATGCACGTCGGGCGGCTGGTGGCCCAGGGCCCGGTCGGTCAGGTGCGGGCGGGCGCCCAGCCGCAGGCCCGGGTCGACACCGACAGGCCCGAGGACGCCGCCGACGTGCTGCGCCGGCTGGGGCTGACCGAGGTCGCCGTCGACCACGGTCACGCGCGAGCGCTCATCGGCGCCGTCCGGCCCGAGGACGTCGTCGCCGAGCTGGTGCGCGCCGGGGTGCCGGTGCGCGGCTTCACCGTCGAGGCGCCCAGCCTCGAGGACCTGTTCGTCTCGCTCACGGGGGAGGGCTTCGATGTCAGTGGCTGAGTCGGCCATCGGGGGTGCGTCGGTCGTCCGGCCGCACCGGCGGGCGTCGTTGCGGTTCCTGGGTTCCGAGCTGCGGCTCATCTTCGGCCGCCGGCGCAACCTGGCCGGCATGGCCGTCCTCGCGTCCGTGCCGATCCTGCTGGCCGTCGCGGTCAAGGTCTCGACGCCGCGCGACGACGGCCGCGGCCCGGACTTCCTGTCGGCGATCACCGGCAACGGGCTGTTCGTCGCACTGGCCTCGCTGAGCATCGAGCTCGGGCTCTTCCTGCCGCTGGCCGTCGCGGCGATCTCCGCCGACGCGGTGGCCGGCGAGGCCAACATCGGCACGCTGCGCTACCTGCTGACCATCCCCGTGCAGCGCACCCGGCTGCTCGCAGTGAAGTACGCCGCGATCGTCATCTTCACCGTCATCGCCACGCTCTGGGTGAGCTTCGTCGGCTGCGTCATCGGCGTGGCGCTGTTCGGCGGTGGCCCGATGACGTTGCTGTCGGGCACGCAGATCGGCTTCGGTGACGCGCTGTGGCGGGTGGTGCTCGCCTCGCTCTACCTCGCCGCGGGCTTCGCCGCGCTGGGTGCCGTCGGGCTGTTCGTGTCGACCCTGACCGAGCAGCCGATCGGCGCGACCATCGCGATCGTGGTGATCAACGTGGCGAGCTTCATCGCCGACTCGATCCCGCAGCTGGGGTGGCTGCACCCGTGGCTCATCACCCACTGGTGGATGTCCTTCGGTGACCTGCTGCGCGACCCGATCTCCTGGGACGGCCCGCTGCGCGGCCTGACCCTGGCCCTGGGGTATGCCGTGGTGTTCTGGCTCGCGGCGTGGGCCCGGTTCGCGGGCAAGGACGTCACCAGCTGAGGTGCTGCCGGCTGAGGCGTCGCCTCAGCGGGCGGCGCTCAGGAGGACCGTCGCTTGCCGCCGGCCCACCCCAACCCGCGGCCGATCCCGGCGCCGATCCCGATGCCGATGACGAAGCCGAAGTCGTACCAGCCGCCGTTGTTGTGGACCTCGTAGATCCCGACCTTCTGGTTGAACAACGACACCACCCATGCCACCGGCACGATGATCCCCTGCCACACGCCGAGCCAGAAGCCGGCAGCGTCCGGCCCGGGGGCCTGCGCTGCCGGGTCGGCCTGGGCGGCGCAGGAGCTGAGGGTCAGGGCGAGAATGGTGATGACCGCGACCAGGACGACCCGCCGTCGGGCCGGTGATACAGCATGGGACATGGGACCCACCTCCGCTGCCAGCACAGCGGAAGCCCGGCCCCGGCCGCCGATCCGAAGGTCCCGTTTCGTGACCGGCGCAGGATTGGTCCATGATCGAGCCGTGACCGACCTGCGCCGTGCGATGACCCGTGAGCTGTGGGATGCCGTGCACAGCGGATCCGTTGTGCCGTCAGCGTTTCCGGCGATCGGCGTGCGGGTGGTCGACCGTCCCGAGCTGCTGCCGTCGCGCCTGCCGGTCCGCGAGGCCGCCCTCGCGACCGTCAGCACTGCGCTGCTCGCGGCGGCCTCCTTCAGTGAGGAGCGAGGCGGGAGCGCACCGCTCACCGTCACCCTCGACGCCGGTCACGTGGCCGCAGCCGTCCGCAGCGAACGCTATGTCCGCCTGGGCGGGGCGCCCGCCGTGTCGGCGACATTCGCCCCGCTGTCGCGGTTCTGGCCCACCGCCGACGGCTGGCTGCGCACCCATGCCAACTATCCCTGGCACCGGGACGCCCTGGTGCGCGCGCTGGGAGCCGGTGACGAGCCCGAGTCGGTGGCTCGCGCGATACGGGAGCTGTCGGGAGAGCAGGCCGAGGCGAGCATCGTCGGGGCCGGCGGCATCGCCGCCGCCGTGCGCAGCGAGCGGGAGTGGCACGAGCACCCGCAGGGCCGCGCCGTGGCCGGCCGCCGCCTCGTGGAGCGCACCAGCATCCCGGGCGCCCAGCCGCGCACCCGCACCGCCGGCGACCGTCCCGCCGACGGGCTGCGGGTGCTCGACCTGACGCGGGTCATCGCCGGCCCGGTCTGCACCCGCTACCTGGGCGCGCTGGGCGCGGACGTGCTGCGGCTCGACCCGCCGCACCGCCCCGAGCCGGACGGCACGTGGGACACCGTGCTCGGCAAGCGCAGCGCCGTCCTCGACGCCCGCACGCGCGAGGGCCTCGGCCAGCTCCACGCCCTGCTCGACGAGGCCGACGCGCTCGTGCACGGCTACCGCCCCGGCGCGCTCGACGCCTTCGGCCTGACCCCCGACGACCTCGCGGAGCGCCACCCCGGGCTGGCCGTCGTGGCCCTGTCGGCGTGGGGTCCGACCGGCCCGTGGGGTGCCCGGCGCGGCTTCGACTCCATCGTCCAGGCCGCCTCGGGGATCGCCGTGGTCGAGGGCGACGAGGACCGACCGGGCGCGATGCCGTGCCAGCTGCTCGACCACGGCACCGGCTACCTCGCGGCCGCCGCCGTGCTCGAGGCGCTCACCGCCCAGTCCCGGGAGGGCGGCACCCAGGTCCGCGAGCTTGCCCTCGCCCGCACCGCCCAGTGGCTGCTCGGCCAGCCCCGCCCGGAGCCGTCCGGCCCGCTGCCGGCCGACGTCGAGCAGGTGGACGCGTGGCTGCGCCCGGTGGAGTCGCCGGACGGACGGCTGGACGTCATCGCCCCGGTGGGGGCGTTCGACGGCAGGCCGCTGGCCTGGCCGCACCGGGTTGGGGCATACGGCGCGGCCAAGCCCGTGTGGTGATCGGAAACCTACGCGGCACAGCGGTTCCGGTCGTTCCGGTCCGGGTGTAGGACGGCACTGTCCCCATCCCGTCCGAGCGAGGAGGAGCCACCATGGCCACGCTCGAGAAGACCCATTTCGACTCACCCGACGAGACGCGCAAGTTCCGCGCGCACGGTGCCCTGGACGTCATCTCCCTCGGCGACTTCACGATAGGGAAGGGCACGTTCGAACCCGGTTGGAAGTGGTCGGAGGATGTCCGGCCGATCGCGGGGACCGGGTCCTGCCAGGTCCGGCACACCGGCGTGTGCATCTCGGGCCAGATGACCGTCCGCGCGGATGACGGCACGGAGATGACCATTGGTCCCGGCGACGCCTTCCTCATGGAGCCGGGCCACGACGCCTGGGTGGTCGGGGAGGAGCCCTGCATCCTCTACGACACCGGCATGGCTGCCTACGCCAAGCCCGCCGGCTGACCCTTCCGGGACGTATGCCGTGCCCCTGACCACTGGGGCACGGCCTGTGCTGAACCTGTGACTGGCGCCAACAGCCTGACCGCGTGAGCGCCCTGGGGCTACCGTGCTGGTCTGCCCGCGCTGCGGGCGCGGGGACGACGTTCAGGGGGAGCGGGTCATGGAGGTTCCGGAGGTCAGCCGGCTGGTGCACGACGTCTACGCCGCCATGCGCGGTGGCGATGCCGACCGGATGGGCGAGCTGCTGTCGGAGGACCTGTCCACGGTGATCGGGGTCAACGACGCGATCATCTGGACCGGCTACATGGAGGCCTGCGCCGGGTTCGCGACGCGCTTCGCCGACGGGCTCGGTCTCGATGTGCGCGGGAGCGAGGACCTGAGGACCTATCGGGACGGGGACCTGTGCTGGTTCGACGACCGCCCCCTGCTGGGCGCCGGCAGCGACGCCTGGGTCATCGGCCGGTTCACCGGTGTCGCACGACGTGAGGCGGACGGCCAGTGGCGAATCGTGCAGTGGCACGCGTCCCTCGGCACCCCGGTCCAGGACATCGACATCGCGCTCCCGCTGCGCCACGCCGTTGCGCCGCTCGCCACGCGCATGGCGGCGCCAGGCCCCCAGTAGCACCGGGGACCTGGCGCGTGGGTCGGGTCAGCGTCCCGGCGGCACGTACGTCACCGAGAGGTGCGATGCGTCGTCGACCTCCTCGGGGGTGAGCAGGACGACGGTGCGCACCTTCGTGGTGCCCGCGCCGTTGATGGCCAGCGCGAGCGCCGCGGCCGTCTTGTGGTCCGGCAGCTCGGTGATCGCGTAGACGTCGTCCTCGCCGAAGGCGAAGTCGAAGGACACCAGGCGCCCGCCCACGTCGGCGCACGACTTCTCGATGGCCGTCCGCCTGGCCACGCCGCCGGCAGACGCCACCCCCCTGGCACCCTCGGGCTGGTACTGGGCGATGTACATGTATCGCGGCACAAGAACCTCCTCTGGCCGTCCCCGGGTGGGGACCGTCTCCGGTTGGGGACCCCAGCACCATCGCCATGGCGTCGCCGAAGCCGCACCCTCCCCGCGGGATGAACCTCGTCGGCGCGCCAGCCTGGGAGGCGAAGCCGGCGACGGAGGGCGACCGGCGCGGCATACTTGCTGCTCATGGTGGCTGTCCCGCCGGTCCGGCACCTGACCAAGGCCAAGGACCTCGCCGACGCGCGCTACGTCGAGCCGATCACGGTCGACGACATGGCCCGCGCCGCCGGGCTGTCGCGGGCGCACTTCAGCCGCGAGTTCCGCCGCGCGTTCGGTGAGTCGCCGCACCAGTACCTCCTGACCCGCCGCCTCGAGCGCGCCGCCGCGATGCTGCGCAGCACCGACCGGTCGGTCGCCGACATCTGCATGCTGGTCGGGCTGGAGAGCGTGGGCTCGTTCACGTCGAGCTTCACCCGCACCTTCGGGGAGTCGCCGACCGCCTACCGCCGGCGCTACCCCGACCCGATGGTCTACGCACGGGTGCCGACCTGCGTGCTGCGGGCCTACAGCCGTCCGCAACGCAGCACGTTTGGAGAAGACGCGGCACCGACCGCGGACCTAGCGTCGTGAGCATCCAGTCAGGACAACGACATCCACCACCCGGGGAGACATCATGATCAAGCTCAGCACCGCCCAGCTGTGGGTCCACGACCAGGACGCGGCGCTCGACTTCTGGACCCGCAAGATCGGCTTCGAGGTCCGTGAGGACGTCACCGTGCCGGAGATGGGCAACTTCCGCTGGCTCACCGTGGGTCCCGTCGGCCAGCCGGACATCGCCGTCGTGCTCATGGCGATCCCGGGGCCGCCGATGATCGACGCCGGCACCCAGGGCGAGATCGCCAACCTCATGGGCAAGGGCTTCGCCGGCACGCTGTTCCTCACCACCGAGGACTGCCAGGCCTCCTACGAGGAGCTCAGCAGCCGCGGCGTGGAGTTCACCGAGAAGCCCGAGGAGCGGCCCTACGGCATCGACTGCGGCTTCCGCGACCCGTCCGGCAACTCGGTCCGGCTCACCCAGGTCCGGCAGATGGCCACGGTCTGAGCCACCCGGCATACAGCGAAGGAGGCCGTCCCGGGGACGGCCTCCTTCGCATGTATCCGCGGCCTGTTCAGTCCACGTCCACCCAGTCCAGGGTGCGGCCGATGGCCTTGGTCCAGCCGGCGTAGCCCTCGGCGCGCTGGTCGTCGGACCACTGCGGCTCCCAGCTGCGGTCCTCCTGCCAGTTCTCGCGCAGCTCGTCGGTGGTGGACCAGAAGCCGGTGGCCAGCCCGGCGGCGTAGGCAGCGCCGAGCGCGGTGGTCTCGGCGACGACGGGCTTGGAGACCGGCACGCCGAGGATGTCGGCCTGCATCTGCATGCAGAGCTTGTTGGCCGTGACGCCGCCGTCGACCTTGAGCACGTCCAGGCGGACCCCGGAGTCCTTCTCCATCGCCTTGACCACGTCGAGGGACTGGTAGCAGATCGACTCCAGGGTGGCCCGGGCCAGGTGGGCGTTGGTGTTGTAGCGGGACAGCCCGACGATCGCGCCGCGGGCGTCCGAGCGCCAGTGCGGGGCGAACAGGCCGGAGAAGGCGGGCACGAAGTACATCCCGCCGCTGTCCTGCACCTGCGCGGCGAGCTGCTCGACCTCGGCGGCGCCGCTGATGATGCCGAGCTGGTCGCGCAGCCACTGCACCGCCGACCCGGTCACCGCGATGCTGCCCTCGAGGGCGTAGACCGGGCGGTCCTTGCCGAGCTGGTAGGCCACCGTGGTCAGCAGCCCGGACTTCGACCGCACGATCTCGGTGCCGGTGTTGAGCAGCAGGAAGTTGCCGGTGCCGTAGGTGTTCTTGGCCTCGCCGGGGGCGAAGCAGACCTGGCCGACGGTGGCGGCCTGCTGGTCGCCGAGGTCGCCGGCGAGGGCGATGCCCTCCGGGATCGCGCTGCGCCCGGAGGTGCGGCCGTAGAGGTCGGGGTCGGAGGAGGGGCGGATCTGCGGCAGCATCGAGCGGGGGATGTCGAAGAAGGACAGCAGCTCCTCGTCCCAGTCCAGGGTCTCGAGGTTCATCAGCATGGTGCGGCTGGCGTTGGTGACGTCGGTGACGTGGACCCCGCCGTGGGTGCCGCCGGTGAGGTTCCACAGCAGCCAGGTGTCGGTGTTGCCGAAGATCGCGTCACCGCGGTCGGCGGCCGCGCGGACGCCCTCGACGTTCTCCAGGACCCACTGGACCTTGCCGGCGGAGAAGTAGGTCGCCGGCGGCAGGCCGGCCTTGCGCCGGATGACGTCGCCGCGGCCGTCCCGGTCCAGCGCCGAGGCGATCCGGTCGGTGCGGGTGTCCTGCCAGACGATCGCGTTGTAGTACGGCCGGCCGGTCCGCCGGTCCCACACCACCGTGGTCTCGCGCTGGTTGGTGATTCCGAGTGCGGCGAGGTCCGTGGCCGAGAGGTTGTGCCGGGACATCGCGGTGCCGATGACGGTCTGCGTGCGCTCCCAGATCTCCAGCGGGTTGTGCTCCACCCAGCCGGCCCGCGGCAGGACCTGCTCGTGCTCGAGCTGGTGCTTGCCCACCTCGCGCCCGGCGTGGTCGAAGATCATGAACCGCGTGCTGGTCGTGCCCTGGTCGACGGCGCCGACGAACTCCGGCATGGGTGCTCCTTCCCGAGGGGTGCACCCCATCCTTGCGCGATCCCGCCGCCGACGGCGAGGGCAGCTGCGGGTCAGTCGGTCAGTCGCGGCTGCGGCGCTGGTGGCGCAGGTGGCCGATGAGGATCATCAGCCCGAGCGCGGTCGCGAAGAGGACCACAAGGACGCCGAAGCCCTCGGCGACGCCGAACGCGTGCTGCGGGCCGGGGGTGACGTACCCGGGCAGGGCGTGGTGGGTCAGGACGTGCTGGGTCAGGCCGTGCTGGTCAAGGCTGTGCCGGGGCAGAGCCGTCAGGGTGCGGGGCATGCGGGGCATCGGCCCATGATGGGCGCCGCACCTGTGAGCGCCGGTGCCGGGCCCCGCGGAGGCGAGGCACCGGCATACCGGCCCACGCGACGATCATCGCGACGGTTTCGACGCGAAACGCGGCCGGAACGGCCGCGACGATCGTCGCGTGGGCCTGCACCGTCGCGCGAGACAAGGGGGCCTCGAGAGGGGGTGGCGCACGCCGTCCGAGCGCGTCACCGTGGTGGGCATGGTGGCCGGGGAGTACGTGCGGGACGACCGCGTCGACGCCTACATCGCGGGCCTCCCGCCGTGGCAGCAGGAGGTGTGCGCGGAGCTGCGCGACATCGTCCACGCCGCCGACCCGGAGGTCGAGGAGACGATCAAGCGCACCGTGCAGCCGTACTTCGTGCTGGAGGGCAACGTGTGTGCGCTGCTCGCCGCCAGGGACCACGTCAACCTGTTCCTCTACGACGGCGCGATCGTGCCTGACCCGGACGGCATCATCACCAGCGGGCACGGCAACGCCACCGCGCGGTGCATCGCGTTCCGGGAGGGCGAGCAGGTCCGGCGCGGGCCGTTGACCACGATGCTGCGGCAGATCATCGCCAACAACCGCGCCGGCGGGTGGCGGGCCGTCAAGAAGCGGGCCGAGGCGGGCGGGGCCTGACCGCTCCGACACCGTCCCACTCAGGTGGTGAACGTGATCCAGCTGTCCGGTGGGCGTCCCTCGACCGGCGGGTCGTCGTGGGTGGACCACGTCGTGCCGACCGCATCGGTGGCCACCAGGGACCAGAACCGCTGGGCGCCGGGGTTGTAGGCCTGGAAGCCGATGGCCCAGCGGCCGGGGAACATCGCGACCACCTGCCGCGCGGCCTCCCGGCCCACGCCGGTCCGGCGCAGGGCGCGCACCACGAAGAAGCCGTCGATCATCATGACGCCGGGCTCGAGGGGCCGGGTCATCACGTAGCCGCCGAGCCGCCCGGCCGCGGTGATCAGCCAGGCGCGGTGCTCCGGGTCGGCGCCCGTGCGGAACTGGTCGAGCGGCCGGTTGTTGAACGTGCCGTCGGCGTTCGGCAGCAGGCCGTAGGACTCCGACAGGTCGTGGCGGAACAGCTGGCCGAGGTTCTCCAGCACCGCCCGGTCGGAGCGGGTGGCCGGCACGAGCTCGACCGGGCTCGACGCTGGGCGCGGAGGCATCGAGGGCATGTCGGTCGTCATGGGCGAAGCCTTTCACTGCAACGCCCGCCGGGGTCGAGATCCCGCGGCGAGCCGCGGGATCGGCTTGACTGTCCGGATGCGGGTGGCGTGCTTCCAGAGCGGGGTCCGGGGGATCGACCCCGGCGAGGCCTGGCGGCGCGTGCTGCAGTGGTGTGGGGACAGGGGCGTCGACCTGCTGGTGACACCGGAGTTCGGGGTCGGCGGGCTGCCGCACACGCAGGCCGCAGCCGAGCAGCAGGCCGTGGACGACCCGGACTCGCTGCTGCCGTGGGCGGACGATGCCGTGCCCGGGATGACGGTGCTGCTCGGGTTCACCGAACGGACCGCTGTGGGGCTGCACAGCTCTGCCGCGGTGGTCCGCGACGGCAGGGTGCTGAGCGTCGTCCGCAAGCAGCATCCCCGGGAGCCCGGGCTGGTGCCCGGCGGGGACTCGTCGGTCGTCGACGTGGCCGGCACGGGCGTGGGGGTGCTGGTCTGTGCCGACGCCACCCATCAGGGGCCGGCCAGGCGCCTTGCCGCCGACGGTGCCGGGCTGCTGGCGTGCCTGCTCAACAACGACATGAGCGAGGCGAACGCGGCCCGGTGGCAGCGCCCCACCCATGAGGCGCTGGCCGGCCGGGCCCGGGAGAACCGCTGCTGGGTGGTGTCCGCCGACGTGGCCGGGACCTCCGCGGGGCGGCGTGCCTTGGCGGCCACCCGCATCGTCCGGCCCGACGGCGTGCTGCTCGCCACCGTCCCACCGCAGCCCGGCCGGCTCCTGGTCCGCGACCTGGTGTGACAGCCCTGCCGGCAGGCGTGCGCGCTCAGTCGAGGAACGCCGCCAGCATCGGCAGCAGCAGGTCGGCCCGGCGCGTCACCGTCATGTGGGTGGTGGCGGGCAGGACTGCCAGGTGCGCGCCCGGGATGAGGTGCTGCATCAGCGCGGCGTGCTCGATGGTGACGAAGTCGTGGTCGCCCTGCACGATCAGCGTCGGCGCGGTGATGCCGGCGAGCTGCTCGTCCGACCAGCCCCGCAGGTCCGCCGCCGACCGGGACAGCAACGCGAGGAAGTCGTCGAAGTGCTCCGGGTGCGGGGACAGCCGCAGGTAGGCGTCGCGGAACTCGATGAAGTCCTGCTGGGTCGGCATCCGGGTCGACGTGGCCTGCTTCGCCGGGTCGCTGAGGTCCTCGTGCATGCCGTCGGGTCGCACGCTCGCCGAGACCGGCACGACCGAACGCACCCGGTCGGGGTGGCTGACCGCGAGCTCCAGCGTGACCGCGCCGCCCAGGCTGTGCCCGAGGACGTGGGCGCGGTCGATGCCGAGGTGGTCCAGCAGGGCGACGACGTCCTCGGCCAGGGCGGCCGGGGTGATCTCGCGGTCGATGTCGGCGGTGCGGCCGTGGCCCTGCAGCTCCACCCCGATGACCCGGTGCCGCTGCGCCAGCGTGGGGATGAGCCCGGCGAAGTTGAGGTCGATCGTCAGCATCCCGCCGTGCAGCAGGACCAGCGGGCTGCCCTCGCCGTGCAGCTCGTAGTACAGGTGCAGGCCGTTGACGTCGGCGTAGCCGGCGCGAGGCTCCGCGGTCTCGTGTGTGGTCATGTCCTGATCCTCCCCGGTATCGCGTGGCGCCGCCGGTCGTGCGCGCGCCTCACCAGTACGTCGCGCGAGTGGGCGCCGGATCGACACCGGCGCCGATGGATTCCGGGCGTACCGTCGAGGTGTCGGGGTGGACACGAGAAGCGAGGGAAGTGGGCACCGTGAACGCGAGTGCCGACCACGAGGGGCTGTCCTGGGGCTACCGGCTGCTCTACCGCATCAAGGTCATCGGGCTGTCGGTGTTTGGGCCGGCGCAGCTGGACGACCGGGACGACCCCCGCTCGCGGCTGCGGCGTGAGCGGGCGGCCAAGGTGGAGGCGGCCCGGCGCAAGCGCCTCCAGCCCTAGACCCGCCGGCTGCGGTACTGGCTGGGCGGGACCCCCACCAGCGCGGTGAAGTCACGGATGAAGTGGGCCTGGTCGTACCACCCGTGGGCGTGGGCCAGGTCCGTGAGCGAACCGGTCCAGCCGCCGTCGAGGGCGCTGACCGCGTCGTGCATGCGGTAGCGGGCCAGCACCCACTTCGGCCCGACCCCGACGTAGTGGTGGAAGAGCCGCTGGAGCCCGCGCGAGGAGAGGGCGTGCCGGTCCTCGAGCTGGGTCACCTGCACGATGCTGCGGTCGGTGAGCATGTCGTCGAGCACGGTCAGCAGCCGGTCGTAGCGGTCATCGTTCGGGTGGTCCGGCGCGACCAGGGAGGCCAGCGCGTCCTCGGCCAGGGCGACGCACTCCTTCCCGGCCAGGTCCGGGCCGACCTGCTCCAGCCGGTCAATGACGCGGTCGGGCACGGCCGCGCGGGCCGGGAGAACCGCGTCGCGCCAGGGGCGCGCGGACTGGCCGGTGAGCGAGGCCAGGCCGCCGGGCCGGAACTTCACGCCGAGGACCCACGCCTGCCCGGTGAGGGCGACGTCGAAGCGGCGGGTCACCACACCGGTGAGCACGACCGGCTGCCCCTGCGTCTCGGGCCGGGGGTTGCCCCGCTCCACGCTGAGCGTGCACGCCGGGTGCGGCAGCACCTGGCTCGCATGGGCCGTCCCCGGTGGCAGGTCCCACCCCAGCACCCAGTAGTTCTCGACCCAGCGCTGCAGACCCGGCCCCGCGGCATACCGCTCCAGGGTCGTGCGCTGCGCGAGCTCTTCCGGGCGCAGGATCCCCGCCGTCGTCGACGTCGGTGTCGCGTTTGTCCAATCGCCCATGCGGCGATCGTAGGAGCGTGGGCGGACACCTGGTCCCTACCGCGAGGAGAAGTCCCACCATGGCCACGCCACAGCCCGTCGCCACCCTGAAGATGGTCACCCTCGACTGCGGTGACCCCGGCCCGAGCGCCGCGTTCTGGAGCGCGCTGCTCGGCTGGCAGCAGGCCTACGGCGACGACAACTACGCGATGCTCACCGGGCCGGAGCACGCGCTCGGGTTCGGACGGGTGGAGGACTACGAGGCGCCGGCGTGGCCGAACCCCAACGGCACCAAGCAGTTCCACCTCGACCTGGCCGTGGACGACCTCGACGCCGCCGAGCAGGCGTGCCTCGACCTCGGCGCGACGCGGCCGGAGGAGCAGCCGGGGGAGGGCCGGTGGCGGGTGCTGCTGGACCCGGCCGGCCACCCGTTCTGCCTCACCCGGGCCGACGCCTGGGGGAGCTGACCAGCGGCGCCGGGGCACCGTCGGCGGCGTCGTTCAGCCGTGGGTGTCCCGGCGGGTGTCGGGGACGAGCAGGTCCGGGCTGACGCCCTGGGCGGTCATGTAGTCCTGGACCGCCTGCAGCTCGGTCGCGGTCAGCTCGAAGCGCGGGGCCGTGCCCTGGTCGACGGTGTCGTAGGCGACCGTCCCGTCGTGGGTGATGCCGACGACGTAGTCGGCGTAGGGGACCACGGCCACGGCCAGGGCGAGCTCGCGGCTGTCCGCAGGGACGAGGTCGGTGCAGACGGACGCCCGACGCCGTGGCGAGAGGCGTCGCCGCCGGGGAAGCATGGCCGTGACGGCCTTGGCGACCTCGGGTGGCCACGGGCCGCGACGGGGGATCTCCAGGCTGACCATCTCCAGGCGCTCGACCAGGGCCAGCAGCGCACCGCGGTGTGCCGTGTCGACGGCGGGGCGGGGGGCTCCGGGCGCAACCGTGTATGCCGCGGTGTCCCCCCAGAGCGTCACCCGGCGATGATGACGCAGCAGGTCAGGCGTTTGCGGGGTTTTGCCGAAGTCGGTTCACCAGGGCGCTAGGCGCTCCGGTGCAGGTCCGGCACGGCCGGGAGCTGCTGGAAGCCGGCCGACGCATAGGTGGCGACGGCACCGGCATTGGCGCTCGGGGTGCAGACGGTCGCGCTGGACGAGCCCAGCTCCCGCAGCGCGGCTGCCGCGGCGACGGTGATCGCCGTGCCGTAGCCGTGACCGCGATGGTCGGGGTGCACGCCCATCGGTTCGAGCAACCCGGGCCTGCCCGGACCGGCCGACCAGACCGTCACCGCCGCCACCGCGGTGTCCTGGTCGTCGTAGGCGACGAGGCACCGGGCGTCGGCGTAGAGCGACCCGGACGCCATCGTGTGCCAGCGCTCCTCCGTGAACGTCGACCGCTCGAACGCCGCGCGCTGGACGGCGGCCCGCGCGTGGGCCTGCTCCGGACCGGTCACCTCGACGCGCAGGCCGCAGTCCTCCACCGGCTGCGCGAGGTCGCGCTGGAGCGGTGTCCACGGCTCGCCGGCGACCCACCCGGCATCGAGGAGAAGCTCACGGAACAGCGCGCCACACCGCGCCTCGACGTCCACGTCCCCCTGCGGGAGGACGCCGCGCTCCGGCCGGGTCAGGTCGGCGACCAGCTGGTGGGCCAGCTCCTCGTCGTGCTGGGCTTCGGGTGCGATCGCCAGGCGTATCAGCTCGGGACTGTCCATCATCCCGGCGGCCAGGACCTGTCCGTCGCGGCTCCAGGCCCGGACGGCCGCGACCGTCGCTTCTGCGCCGAACCGCCAGTTCCAGCCGAGGTCGCCCGGGTGCAGCGGCACCGGTGCCCCGTCGTGCTGCCACTCCCGCAGCACCTGCACGACCTCGCTGAACCCATCGACTCCCGGCTTGCTCATCACGATCGACACACCCCTGATCAAACACCGCCGCCCCTACCCTGAGCCCATGAATTTCGAGTTCAGCGGCGAGCTGTGGTTCTGGAAGGGCCCGGCGCCGTGGCACTTCATCACGGTGCCGGAGGAGGGCTGCGACGCGCTGGAGGAGAGCGCCGCGCTCGTCAGCTACGGCTGGGGGATGATCCCGGTCGCCGCGAGGATCGGCGAAACCCGTTGGCGCACCTCGCTTTTCCCCAAGGACGGGCGCTACGTCGTGCCGGTGAAGGCGCACGTGCGGCGCGCCGAGGGGCTCGAGCTGGGGGACCTGGTGACCGTGCGCCTGGACCTCGAGGCCTGAGGCGTCAGGTCAGGGGAGCGTGGCCTCGCCTGTCGCAGCGGCCAGCAGCCGCTGCCCGAGGAAGCGCGCGGCCTCCTGGACCTCGGGGCAGCTGACGACCCGGTATGCCGCGGGCACCGCCGCGAGCTGTTGGGCGTACCACAAGGGGTTGCTGGTGCTGCCGACGAGGCGGCAGGTGCCCTCGTCGAGCGCCTCGACCCGCCCGAGGGCGCGGGGGAGGCAGCGCCCGGCGGTCTCGGCGGGGGCGTCGATGACGACCTCGACGTCGTACTCCCACCCCACGGCGAGGTGGTCCTCGAGCATGCCGACCGGGTCCAGCTCGGCGGGCGGGGTGAAGGTGTCGTCGAGCAGCTCCACGGCGTGCACGCGGTCGACCCGGTAGGCGCGCCGGGCGTCCGCCGCGTGGGAGTGGCACAGCAGGTACCACCGGCCGTGGCGCACGACGACGGCCCACGGGTCGACCTCGACGAGCCACTCCGAGCCGGCCTCGGTGCGGTAGCCCAGGCGCACCCGGCGGCGCTCGGAGCAGGCGCGCACGAGCTCGGTGGTGGTGCCCGGGTCGGGCCGGGCGGCGCCGCGGTCCGGGGCCGGGGCCGCGGTGCGACGGACCGCCTCGACCTGGGTGGCCACCGCCTGCGGCAGGGCCCGGACGATCTTGCCGAGCGCGCTGCCCACCGGGCCGGTGGCGTCGCCGGCGTCATGGTGGCCGTCGAGCACGGCCATGACGAGGCCGAGCGCCTCGGCGGGGCTGAACATCAGCGGCGGCGGCCGCAGCCCGCGGCCGAGGCGGTAGCCGCCGTAGGGGCCCCTGGTGGACTCGACCGGGATGTCGGCCTCGCGCAGGATGCTGACGTAGCGCCGGGCGGCCCGGTCCGACACGCCGAGCCTGGCGGCCAGCCTCTCGGCGGTGATCCCCGGGCTGTCCTGCAGCAGCTGCAGGCACACCAGCGCCCGTGCGGTGGGGTTCGACTCGTCCATTCCCGGAGCGTCTCACGATTTGCGGAAGCGATGCGTCCGCAATGGGTCCTACGGTGACGCCATGACGACGACGACTGACACCCCCTGGGAGCCGCCCATCGCCGGCACCGAGGCCGAGCAGCTGCTGGGGGCGCTCGACCGCCTGCGCTGGACCTTCCGGTGGAAGGCGGACGGCCTGGACGCGACCGGCCTGCAGGCTCGCATCGGCGCCTCGACGCTGACTCTCGGCGGGCTGCTCAAGCACCTGGCGGCCTGCGAGGACTACATGTTCACCACCAAGATGCGCGGGGAGCCCATCGGCGCCCCGTGGGACGCCAACGGCTGGGACGGCAGCAACGACTGGGAGTTCGCCTCCGCCGCCGAGGACTCGCCCGAGGAGCTCTACGCGCTCTGGGACGGCGCGGTCGAGCGCTCGCGGGCGCGCGTCGCGGCGGCCCTCACTGAAGGCGGCCTGGACCAGCCCATCCACGCCTCCGGGCCGGATGGCCGCCACGCCAGCCTGCGCCGGCTGGTGTGCGACCTGGTCGAGGAGTACGGCCGGCACACCGGGCACGCCGACCTGCTGCGCGAGGCCGTGGACGGCCGGGTCGGGGAGGACCCTCCGGCAGGCTGGCGCCCGTGAGCGAGCCGTTCCGGGACGAGCAGCTGAGCGTCGTCCCCGCCAACGAGGCGTCCTGGGAGGACCTCGCCGCGGTCTTCGGCACCGCCGACTACGCGAGCCAGTGCCGGTGCCAGCGGTTCAAGGTCCGCGGCTGGATCTGGCGCGACTCCACGCTGGAGGAGCGGACCGGGATGCAGCAGGAGCAGACCGCGTGCGGTGAGCCGGACGCGGAGGCGACCAGCGGGCTGGTCGCCTACTGCGAGGACGAGCCGGTGGGCTGGGTCGCGGTGGAGCCGCGGACGGCATACCCGAAGCTGCGCACCACCCGCATCCCGTGGACCGGGCGGGACGAGGACAAGGACGACGACGGGGTGTGGGCGGTGACCTGCTTCGTGGTGCGCAAGGGCTACCGCGGCCGGGGGCTGATGTACCCGCTCGCGCGGGCCACGGTCGACTTCGCCCGCGAGCGGGGCGCCCGGGCGCTGGAGGCGTACCCGATGATCACCCAGCCGGGCAAGGAGATCACCTGGGGCGAGCTGCACGTGGGGGCCCGGCAGGCGTTCGAGGAGGCCGGGTTCGTGCAGGTCAGCCACCCGACGCTGCGGAGGGTGGTCATGCGCGTGGACTTCGACGGCGGGGACGAGCCGGACTGACTGCGCGTCCGCGGCGCTGCGCGTGCCCGACGACCCTCAGGTCGCGGCGAAGTCGACCTCCGCGGTGGGCGTCACGCTGCCCTTGCGGCCGGGGGCGTTGGCCCAGCTCCAGTAGGTGTTGGTGTAGGCGATCGACTGCTCCGGGCTGACCGGGAAGCCCCACTCGCGCATGTCCTCGGAGGTGTGGGCGTCGGCGACGAGGGTGGCGTCGTAGCCGCGCACCAGGGCCGAGTGAAGGGTGGAGCGGATGCACTCCTCGGTCTGCGCGCCGGTGACGACGAGCCGCCCGACCCCGAGCGCGGCCAGGTGCTCCTCGAGGTCGGTGGCCTCGAAGGCGTCGGGGTAGGTCTTGGGCACGAGCGGCTCGGACTCGTGGCGCTCGAGCTCGGCGACGTAGGCCCACGTCTCCGAGCCCGGGGTCAGGCCGTCGTCGTCGGAGTGCTGCACCCACAGGACCGGGACGTGCTCGGCCCGGGCCTTCGCCACGAGGGACTGGATGTTGGCGACCACGCGGTCGCGCTCGTAGGCGTTGCCGACGACGCCGTTCTGCACGTCGACGACGAGCAGGGCGGTGTAGGGGCGGTTCTCCAGGGACGTCATGGCTACCTCCGTCGGCGCGTCCTTCGCACTGTAGGGCCGTGCGCCGACAGGGTTCAGACGCTCATTGCGCCGGTGTAGCCCGGGCAGGTCAGGCCGCCGCTGGCCGTATAGCGCTCCAGCGCCTCTGGCGGGAAGGCCGCCAGGGGTGGTGACGACTCCCGCGCCCGTTCCCGGGCGCTGCGCACGTGGTCGAACAGGACGCTCCGGGACAGCAGGAGCGCGAGGGCCACGGCGGCACCGTCCACGAGCATCTCCGCCTCCTCCGAGGTCGGCTCCACCGACGCCTCCAGTCTCGCCCCGCTGCTCCAGCCAGCCAAGGTGGTCCGGCCGCTGCCGTGGTGCGGTGCCGACGAGCAACCGCACCACGGCAACGCGGAACGCTGCGTCCTACTTGGACGGCTGGGGGACCACGCAGGTGACCTTGGGGTTGACGCCGGTGTAGTTCAGCGGACCGGCGAGGACCGTGACGGCAACGGTGCTGGCGTGGGCGCAGTTCGCGGCCCCGGTGCTGAAGTAGCCCCGCTGGTAGGTCGCGGCCACTCCGATCAGGAGCCACAGGACGACGAGGATGGAGCTGCCGGCGGAGACGGCCATGCCACGGATCATTTTCGGGGTGCCTTTCAGGGGGAGGCGGTTTGCTGGTGGCACAACGCGCCCTGGGTGCGGAAGTCACGGCACACGACGTGTCGATTCGGTACGCCCTTGCGATGGCGTGCGTTTGATGTCGTTGAGTGCCGTCACCGGGTAGCCGTCCTCGAGCTCGGCGATGCCGCCAGAGGCGTGAGCGTCCAGCGCCGCCTCGACGCGGCGCGCCTTGTAGTCGACCAGCCGCTCGCGGACCGTGGGGCGGTCGCACCACGCCCAGTCGCTCAGCTCCCCGGACGCCAACGCGATGCGCGACGTGTCGAACGGGGCCGCGGCGTAGACCAGCATGAGCCCGTCGTCCGGCAGGACGCCCGGGGCGTCCCAGTCCACTACGAGCAGCCGCCCGACCGTCACGTCGAGGCCGAGCTCCTCGCGCAGCTCACGAGTCGCCGCAGCTCGCGGGGACTCGCCCGCCTCGACGAGGCCGCCGGGGATCTCCCAGGCGTCCTTGTAGGTCGGCTTGACCAGGAGCACCTCGTGCGAGGGGTTGGTGATCAGCGCGCCGGCACCGACGCGTTTGCGTGGCAGGGCGCGGAACGCCTCGCTGTGGATGAAGTCGGGCATGACGCCACACCGTCGCAGGTCCGGGCAGGCTCGGCGACTTCGGTCAGTTTCGGAGAAGCGCTGCCGGGGCGGCTTCCCAAGAATGAGAGCTGTCGTGAGAAGACCTACCGAGGGGAAGACGTCATGAAGGACACGCGCAAGTCCACCGCCGCCACCGTCACCAGGGAGTCCTCGGACGGGTTCACCGAGGAGGAGCGGGCGGCGATGAAGGACCGGGCCCAGGAGATGAAGGCGGCCAAGCGCCGGGGCGGCACCAGCAAGGAGGACGGCGAGAGCGACGTGCTGGCGAAGATCGCCGAGATGTCGTCGCCGGACCGCGAGCGGGCCGAGCGGGTCCACGCCGTCATCACCTCCACCGCTCCGGACCTCGCCCCGAGGCTCTGGTACGGCATGCCGGCGTACGCCAAGGACGGCAAGGTGCTCTGCTTCTTCCAGAGCGCGGAGAAGTTCAAGTCGCGGTACGCGATGCTCGGCTTCAGCGACCAGGCGAACCTCGACGACGGCGACATGTGGCCGACGTACTTCGCCCTGACCGCCCTGACCGCCGCCGTGGAGAAGAGGATCGCCGCGCTCATCACGCAGGCGGTGAGCTGAGCGCGTCCCGCTGACCGGCCCGGCTCAGGCCGTCAGTCGGTCAGCGGGACCGACCCCTCGAGGTAGTCCTCGTAGATGGCGACCTTGTGCCGGATGAGGTCCAGGCTCTGGTTGAGCGAGCGGATCTGCTCCAGCACGGACTGCTCGTGCTCGCGCAGCAGCGCCAACCGCTCGGCCTCGGTCCCGTCTCCCTGGCGCGCGAGCTCGGTGTATCTGCGGATGGTGGGCAACGGCATACCGGAGCCGCGCAGGACCAGGCACAGGTTCAGCCAGGCGACGTCGTGCGAGCTGTAGTAGCGCCGGCCTCCGACGGTGCGTTCGATCGGGTTGGCCAGGATGCCCTCCCGCTCGTAGAAGCGCAGGGTGTGGACGCTCAGGCCGGTGCGGGCGGCGACGTCGCCGATGCTGAGCCTGTCCTCGACGTCGGGCATGCCGGGCAGCCTAGTGACTTGACCTAGAGCCGACTCGAGTTTCTAGGTTCTCCCCGATCGCAGTCGTTCAAGGGCTTTCAGGAGGGGACAGATCCATGCGTTACCGCGTTCTCGGAGGCACCGGTCTCGAGGTGAGCGTGCACTGCCTGGGCACGATGATGTTCGGCGCCGTGGGCAACCCGGACCACGAGGAGTGCATCCGGATCACCCACGCCGCGCTCGACCGGGGGATCAACTTCGTCGACACCGCCGACATGTACAGCGCCGGCGAGTCGGAGGTGATCGTGGGCAAGGCGCTGCGGGGCCGACGCGACGACGTGGTGCTGGCCACCAAGGTGCACTTCGCCGTGGGCGAGGAAGGGCCGAACCGGGGCGGGAACTCCCGGCGCTGGATCATCAAGGAGGTCGAGGAGAGCCTGCGGCGGCTGCAGACCGACTGGATCGACCTCTACCAGGTGCACCGGCCCGACCACCGCACGGACATCGAGGAGACCCTGTCGGCGCTGACCGACCTGGTGCAGCAGGGCAAGATCCGGGCCTTCGGCTGCTCGACCTTCCCGGCCGAGGAGATCGTCGAGGCCCATCACGTCTCGGAGACCCGCCGGCTGGGGCGCTTCCGCACCGAGCAGCCGCCGTACTCGTTGCTGGCCCGGGGGATCGAGCGATCGGTGCTGCCCGCCGCGCGGAAGTACGGGATGGGCGTGCTCACCTGGAGCCCGCTGGCGTTCGGCTTCCTGTCGGGCAAGTTCCGCAAGGACCAGGGCGTGGACCTGTCGGCCGGTCGCCCGGCGCTCAACCCCGGCCGGTTCGACCCCACCCTCCCCGGCAACGCGGCCAAGTATGACGCGGTCGAGGCCTTCGTGGACCTGGCCGGTGAGCTGGGGTGCAGCCTGCCGCAGCTCGCCGTCGCGTTCCCGGCGGCGCACCCGGACGTGACGTCGGTGATCGTCGGCCCGAGGACGATGGCCCAGCTGGACTCGCTGCTCGAGGGGGCCGGGCTGACGCTGGACGACAAGACGCTGGACCGGATCGACGAGATCGTCGCGCCCGGGGTGGATCTCTACGCCCCCAACGCGGCGGTGCCGCCCTCGCTCAGCGACCCGTCGCGGCGCCGGCGCGCGGTCGCGGATCGGGCGGCCGCCTGACGGTGGCCGGCCCAGCTCTGCCGAGGCTGTCTGCCGTGCCGGCTATCCGCTGGCTGGACGTCGCGGCATACCGGAGGCTGGCCGGATGACTGACTGGCATGCGGTCCAGGCCGAGCAGTTCGCTCCTCCTGCGGGTGGGTCCATCCCGTCGCTGGTGGGTGAGCTGGCGGAGATGTTGACGTCGCCCGACCCCCAGGTCCGCGATGAGCTCGCCTTCTCGGCGCTCGCGACGTGGATCGACGAGGGCGTCGTGCCGGAGGAGCTGCTGCGCCCACTGGGAGACACCATGGCGCAGCGGTTCCTGGCCGCGGACATCCAGACCCGCAGCTTCGCCGCGCTCGTCCTCGACGTGATCGTCTCCTCGCGTGGGGTCTGCGAGCCCCGCTGGGTCGATGCCTTCGAGCGCTGGTATGCCGCCGAAGGTGACCTTCGGGGGTATGACGCCACGCTCGGCTGGCTGCACGCCGTGGCGCACGGGGCCGACCTGCTGGGCGACCTGGGGCTTCACGCCGACGTGGCGCCCCGCCGGATGCTCGACCTCGCGTCGAGCCGGTTGCTGGCCCCCGCGACCCCGGTGTGGCGGGACCAGGAGGACGACCGCCTGGCGCACGCCATCGGCAAGGTCCTGACCCGACCGGGCCTGTCCCAGGACGACGCGACGGCGTGGCTGGACCCCGTTGCCGAGGTCCTGGCCAGCGGTGAGCCCGGCCCCACGCCGGCCCACGTGTCGAACACCCTCCGCACGCTGCGCATGCTCTACCTGCTGGTCAGCTGCGGCATCCGCACGGGCCCGGACGAGGTGGTGCCGGTGGTCTGGCGCACGGCCGTCCTCGAACGGCTCGCGGCCGTCCTGCACCCCGTCACGTTGTGGATGTGGTGAGGGCGCCCTCAGATCCCGCTGCCGAAACCGTCCGGGCCGTTGCTGTCGCGTCGCACCATCGACTCCGCCTGGGCCTGGATGTCGGTGTCGGACATGGCGGCGTCTCGCCGATCGACGATGCCTCGGGTGCCGCGCCTGCGGTCGAACCAGAGACCCCAGGCCAGGAGCACGACCACGACCCCGATCAGCACCGCGATCCACATGTCTGCACCCTTCGTCGCAGGCTCCGCCTGCCGCTGGTCCCGTTGCCGTCATCATCAGGGCGCCGGGTCGGGAAGTCGAGCGGGTCGGAACGCGGGGCGATGCACTGGCGGAGATGAGATCAAGCCAAGCACGATCACTTCGAGGCCGAGCCCGATGACCAGCTGCATCAACTGCTCGGTCTCGCTGGGCTTCCAGTGCTGGACCTTGACCTACACCCGCCCTTCGGGGGCCGCTCGAGCGGTCGCTGAAGGGCGACTCTCATGGGCTGCCCGCAGGTCAGGTCCGGCGGTCGGGCTTCAAACTGGCCGGCTACATGCCGACTCGCTTTGCCGTCTACCCACCACCGCTGCTGAACCGTTGCGGCAACCTCTCCTCAAGGCGCGGCACCTGGGTGGTGAAGGCCGATGCCGATGGGTCGGATGGGCAGTTTGCAGTGCGCTGCACGCGGTAGACGAGGGGTTGGGCGAGCAGCGTGCCTCCCTCGCGACCACGTTGCCCGCCTGCACAAGCTCGAGTCTGGGAGTGAACCTCACCGTGACGTTCGGCGGCCATCGCACCTCGACGGGCGGGTTCGGATCGGCAATCCAGGTGCAGCCGGAGCGGGCGTCTCCGTGCAGCCGGCCAAGCGCTATCGGTGCGCGCAGGATGACGCGATGCGGTGAGGCCTCGTACGCGGCGGCGGACACCAGCAAGGTAGCCGCGACGATGCCGCACACAGCCAGCGCAGAGACCTTCATTCGATTCCCCTCGAGCGAGGCTACATGCGTTTCGCGGGGGGGGGGGGGGGGGGGGGGGAGAGACGTCTTGCGACGCCGGAATGGATCCGCCCGATGCGCGGGTTGGTGCCGGACCCGGTCCGGTATGGCTACTGACAGGTGCCTGGCTGCCAGTTTGCTGGAAGTTTCCTGACTACGTGCTATCTGGGGTTCATGGACCGCTAGCGTCCGCGCTAGTCACGTCGCCCCCTGTGCCCGTGACTTGGCCGTCCCCGCTCGTGTCCGAAGCATTGCAGGCGGGGACGGCCCACTTTGTTCACCCGGGATCGGGCGGTGAGCACGCGGGTCTGCGCATTGACCGGGGCTTTCGTGGCTGGGGTTCGACCCGCTGCGATGCGGGTACGGAGGCCGGGTCGGCGGGGTTGAGCAGCCAGCCCCGTCGGCTGGGTGCAGTTGGGGCTTGGGTAGCCGGCCGCGTGCGGGCCTCCGTCGTCGCCAGCTCCTGCACAGGTGGGGTGCTGCGAACGTCAGCCGAGCTGGCGGAGGAAGGCTCGCGTGGTCGGTCGGAGTGTTGTCCGCGCGTCGAGGTCTGAACGCCGCACCTGCCGGTCAAGATGTGCTTATGAGCTACGACTTGGCGGTTTGGGAGGGGCCCCGCCCTTCCAGCGATGACGAGGCTGCGGCCGAGTATGAGCGTCTGATGGATCAGATGGACGAGGACCCCGACGTCCCGCCGTCGGCGCCGATCGTCTCTTTCCAGAACGAGCTGCTGGCCCGGTGGCCGGCGCTTGGGGCTCCAGGCGACGAAGCGTCGCCCTGGTCGACCGGGCCGGAGATCGGCGATGCCGTTGGCCCCATCATGTACATCACGATGACGTACTCGGGGGCGCAGGAAGGCGTGCCGTATGCAGCCGAGGTCGCAAGGATGCTGGGCCTCGTCTGCTACGACCCGCAGGAGGAAGTGCTGAGATAGTCGGCCAGTGCTTGCGCCTCTGGGGGCGTCCCGGGTTGGTCGGGGCGCTCCCTCCGCTTGTCCTGGCCCGGGCCGCGCGGCGGAGCCGCGCCTGGAGCCAGTGAGCACATGGACGACGTGTCGGTTCCCGCCGATACGTTGCGGCGATGAGTGCGTCTGTGCCCGGGAGACCCCGAGTCGTTCTGACCACGACCGCAAGTGTCGACGGCCGGGTGACGGTGACGGAGTCCGAGCGATTGTTGGACCCGGCGGTCTGGGCCAGGTGGCAGGCAGCGTGGCCGGACGATGTTGAACCTCTGGTCGAGCAACGGCGGCGCTGGATCGAGGACTCCTACGCACCGACGGTCGTCCTCGAGGGCAGCGGGACCTTTGTTGCCGGTGACGCGACCTCGCGATGGGCCGGATGCTCAGAGGAGGCGGCGGAGGAGCTCTACGCCGACCACCTGCCCCGGCGCGCCCCACGCTGGTTCGCCGTCGTCGATGGCAGGGGGCGCGTCGACTGGACGTACACCGGGGATGACGAGACCGCCCTGCTGGTCCTGGTGTGCCGGACGACGCCCAGCGGTTACCTGAAACACCTCCGAGAGCTGGGCGTCGGCTACCTCGTCGTCGGTGAGGATCGAGTGGACCTTTGTGAGTCAGTGAGGCGGTTGGGTGCCACGCTGGGCGCCAGCACCGTCATCGCGGACGGAGGTGGCGGCATCAACGGCGCTCTACTGCGGGCTGGACTCATCGACGAGGTTCACGTGATCACCTTCCCGGCCCTCATCGGCGGCCTGAGCACGCCGTCATTCGTTGACGGCACACCACTGCCAGCCGGAAGCTCACCAGTCCGGCTCCGCCCGCTGGGGCTCGTCCAAGGAACCCTGGGGAGCATCTGGGCGCGATACGAAGTGCAACATCCGACGTCCGTGCTTCGGCAGATGGAGTCAGAAGGGCACCAAGAGGTTTAGCCCACGGTGTCAAGCATCAGCCGACGCACATCCGCCGTGGATGGTTCTTGGACCTCCACCGGTAGAGGTCGCGCCACGTATCGTCGCGCCATGCCACGACTGATCCACCTCAATGGACCCTCTCGCGTCGGCAAGTCGACCCTGGCCCGCCGCTATGCCAACGAGCATCCCGGCACCTTGGCACTCGATCTGGACGTGCTCGCAGGGTTGATCGGTGGGTGGAAAGAGGACTTCTCGGCCGCCTTGGAGACGGCCCGGGGCCACGGGCGGGAGATGGCCGTGCGGCACCTGCGCGCTGGATTCGACGTGATCCTCCCGCAGTTGGTGACCGTTCATGACCGCGATCCGGACCCGGCCTTCGAACAGGCGGCCGGCACAGCCGGCGCGACCTACGTCCAAGTAGCTCTGATGGTCGACGACGTTGAGCACCTCCGCCGCTTGCACGGCAAACGCCCTGCTACTGAGGTCGAGGCACGAGTCCAGGCAGCGCTCGTGGACCCGGGATCCGACCTCGTTGACAAGATCCGCGGGCACCTGAACGAGTACTTGGCGAGGCGGCCTGACGCGATCAGGCTCGACACCTCGGAGCTCGGGGAGGACGCGACCTACCAAAGCCTTCTGAACGAACTCAACGCGCCATGAGGACGCGTCTTCGCCCCTCAGCGACATCCGCTGAGCACACGGACGCTAAATTCCGTCCGCTGGCCTTCGACGGCCCCTGACCAGGGGCGAGTTCGGGGGCTTTTTTCATGTCTTCACACACTTCGGATTTGTCCCCGCCACCCGCCAAAACCCCTGGCCGACTCCTCCGCAGCCGGCACCTGGACGCTCGGGAACCGAACCGTCAACCGTCTCGGCTTTGGTGCCATGCGGCTGACTGGCACCGCCGCCTTCAACCTCGGAGAGCGCCGTGACCGCGATACCTCGATCGCGTACTGCGGCGCGCGGTCGAGCTGGGCGTCAACCACATCGACACAGCCGCCTTCTACTTCTCGCCGTGGCTCTGGCGTCTGAGGATGTTGGAGACAGCGGGGGCCGTACGTCGGATTTCCACCGTTTCGCAAAGTCTTGGTATACGTCCGGCCTGTTCCCGAACCGCGCGCTTCATTTGGCTCGTTGGTCATTGCGGTACGCGAACCGACGTCCATCGCCAGGGAGACCAAGCTATGCGCAGGATGATCCGAGTCCGGCTGGATCTGAAGACGGTCGGCGGTGCTGCTATTGCCGCAGTGCTGATGGCCGGAGGGGCCGGGGTGGCAATGGCTGCCTCCGGGCCGGTGTCGGCGAACACGCCCGCCCAGACCGCGGTTACGAATGAGGTGACGCCTACCGCCACTGAGACTTCCGAGCCGAGCCAGTCCGCGGAGCCGAGCGAATCCGAAACCGCTGAGCCGAGCAAGACGGCGGAGCCGAGTGAGTCCGGGACGGCCGAGCCCAGCGAGACCGCAGAGCCGAGTGAGTCCGAGACGGCCGAGCCAACGCACACGGAACATGCCGAGCACCACGAGACTGCCGAGCCGCATGAGAGCGATGGTGGAGATCACCAGGGTTCGACCGAGCAGCAGACGCAGGACCAGGAGCATCACTCGGGTGACGGTCGGCAGTCGTCCGACGGCCAGCACTCGGGTGACGGTCGGCAGTCGGGCGACGGCCAGCACTCGGGTGACGGTGAGCAGTCGGGCGGCGGCGACGGCGGCGATGGCGGCCACGGCGACTGACGTGCTGGACAGCAAGAGCTGGAGCCATTAGCGCAGGCCCGCCTCGACTGTGTTCGGGGCGGGCCCTGTCTTGTCCTGGCCTGGGTAGCCCGTGAGCGCGTGTCCCTTGGTGCTCATGGCCGAGCAGCACTGGTGGGCGAGCCTGGCTAGATCGCGTGAATGGCCATGTCAGTCTTCCCCCGTGGCGAGCTCGACGACGGACGATGTTCGCGAAGTGGTCCTCCTGCGGCCGTCCCTGCGTTCGGTGTTCCGGCCCCTAGCCACCGGAGGCGTTCTGTGCGTCGCCGCGATCATCGTCGGCTTGGTGGTGTCGTTGGTCAGGGGGGACTTCGGAGGAGACGGCCTGGGTATGGGCATTGGCCTGCTGGCCGGTGCGGCGATGCTCGTCATGGGCCTTCTTCGCTGCATGGCATGGTCCGTGACGATCGCGCCTCGCACCGTCGTTGACACCGGTACGCATCTGGTCGGCCGTTGGGGTCGGAGTACTCGCCACGCGGTCCCGTGGGATGACATCGAGCGAGTCACCTGGATTTATGGGAGCCGGCTGCCGGAGCTGCAGCGACCTGCCCAGTTCTTCGAGGTCCAGGCTGACACCAAGTCCGGAGCTGGGCGAGCGATCATCACCTCAGACTTGATCTCAACCGTGCTCCTCCTCGACGTCCACGCCGATAGCCAGTTACCGCGTCTGATCGAGGCCTGTCGGAAGCATGGCGTTGACTGCCAACAGCCCTGAGGGACGCGCCAGAACGTCGCTAAGGCCTTGCATGCCGGGCGGGTCGCCCCTCGCCTCCTGCGCGGGGAACCCTTTTCGTCGCTGCGAGGACTAGGACTGAGACGAGGACGACTAGGGCCAGAAATGCGATCGCCATCTGCGCCCAATCCCCATCTAGCAGGGAGCCAAGCGTGGCGCCCGCCGCTGCGAGTGCGCCGAGGGTGAGCATTAGGTAGATGCGAACGCCCATGCCACTGAGCATCTCAGCCTGAGCAGCTAAATCGCCGAGGCAAGCGGTCGACACGGATGTCACGAGCCCGCGCAGGCGGAGAATGCCTGCTCGTTGCGGGCCCGAATGCCCAGCTTGGAAGGTCGGGCCGGCACTGTGTGACCTGCTTGGCTGACGCTCTGAATCCAGTCCGCGAGTGACCGTCAGCGACCGCGATTTCGCCTTCGTAATCGCACGCTAATCGCACGTCCCCGGGGCCCAGCACTTACCGACGGAAGGGATCACTGGCCGGCGCTCACGTCGAACGCGCGGATCCCAGAAGGGCCGGATGAGACGGCCGCGAACAGCAGCGAGTCCCGCCAGGCGTCGCGAACCCACAGGTGGTCACGCAGGCGGCCTTCAAGCTGCAGGCCTGCCTTCTCCAGCACCCGCACCGAGGCGGCGTTGTCGGGATGGCACGTGGCGTAAAGCCGGTGCACGCCGAAGGACCCGAACGCGGTGTCACGCAGCAGCAACGCGGTCTCCGTGGCGAGACCCCGTCCCCAGACCTCACGCGCGAACACGTAGCCGAACTCGGCTCGCCGATGGTCACGGCTCGCGATGCGCACTTCTGCGGAACCGATGACGCGGTCCTCGCCTCGAATCGTGACTGCCCACGAGTAGGCGTCGTCCCCCTCGACTCCACGGGCGGCCTTGGCGACAACCCGCTCCTGCGTCTGGGCCAGATTGCTCGGTCCCCAGTCGGTGTACCGCACGACCTCCGGGTCGGATGCGTACGCGTGCACGTCGCGCGCGTCTGCCGCACGGAACTCGCGGAGCATGAGTCGCTCGCTGCTAAGTCGCATGTCCAACCATCCTGCTGTCCTTGTCCCAGTCGTGCGATCTGATTCTCGATCCACGTGGCCGGTCTCCTGCTATGGCCGTGTTAGGTGTTTTGTGATTGGCGGTAGGGACACGACCGGGGCAGACGCAGCTCATAAAGCGTCTGTGCCTAGGGGCTTGGTGGCCAGCGTCGGTAGCGCGCTCCATTGGACCGGGACACGTCGCATGATCAGGGCGCAATCGAGTGCCACCGAGCCGGTTGGGAACACGGCGGCGTCGTCGAAGTAGCTCGACCGGGCGCTCAGTACCTCGACCGGCTCCACCTTCCATGCATTCGTGTGGAGCTGCAGGCCGTCGAGTCGCTGAGCCTGGTCTGTAGCGGAATAACCGAGCGAGCCCCGCTCGAAAAACTCTGAGGCGGCGGACACGTCGGCGAAGATCTTGCTGCCGGCCAGCTCGGCGGTCACGCGCACTGCCACGTCCACCTCTACTGATCCGTCTCGAGCGGCGAAGGCAACAGCGACCTCGGTTTCGGACTCGCGAACGCGAAACCGCGCACGGTGGTGCTGGCCGGGGTACAAGTGCCCGCCCACGGCTACGTTCAACATGGAGTCGGTGTCTCGGCGGGGGATGTAGACACCGGCTTTGGTCCCCTCTGGGGCGTCCCATTCGACGGCGATTCGGTGCGCCGCGTTCTCGCTACGACGGCCGATCCACGCTGGGAACCCTGTGGGTCGCATGGCGCCGAGTCTGATCAGGCATATGCCTGCCACGGCCGCCCCGTCGACGATCTGGGGTCGAAAGGGTGCCGGTAGCAGTGGCCCTATCACCGCCGGGTCGACGCGGTAGTTGACCAGCAACCGACGCTCGATCTCGCCCGAGAGGCGCGGAATCATCGTCACAAGTCGAGTATGCGGACGGCAGTCCTCTCGTGCCTGGCTGTCGCCGGATGTTGGGGTTTGCGTCGACTTCCGAGCCGTTCATCGCATCGTGCATGCCGGTGATGTCCTCCGTCGACTGATACGCGGCCGTCCGCCAGATCATGCGCGGCACCCTTGGCGAGCCAGGTTGGTCATGCCGTTGATCGGCCGACGAAGGCGAGCCTGCGTTGGCCCAAGTTGCCGGACTGTCAGCATGATCTGCATGACCCAGTACCCAGACGGCTCAGGATCGTCATTGCCTCGGTCTTGGGGTCCTGCCCCGGCAACTCGAGGCTTGCTGTGGCTGGTCCTCATTGTCTGTGCCGGCGCGGTGGTGCTGTTCATGCTGTGGGGGCTGGTATTGCCGCCGCCGGATGGTGACCGCCCGGGCAGCCTCGCGATGGCCGGCCTGCCCGCTGTTTGTGCGTTGCTAACCTGGCGCTTTGGGCTTCATCCCCTGGTGACGGCCACGGTCGAAGGGATTACGGTGCGGAATCCGCTCGGGACCAGGCGGCTGGTTTGGTCCGAGATTCGAGCAATACGAGCGGGGTACAGCGGTTTGGAGATCCACCGCACCGACGGCGGGGTCACTACCGCGTGGGCGGTACAGCAAACCAACCTGTCCGGCTGGCTGCGGCGGCGAACGAGGGCCCAAGGGGTGGCGGCAGAGCTCACGCGCTTGTTCGAGCTGCATGGCGCTGGGTAAGTGCGCCAGCCCTAGGCGAGTTCCGAAGGCACCTAGTGTCGGAGCGCTGTCGCGCATCCGTCAACGGAGGACGCATGCACGCCGGCGACGCCGTTCGCCCTACGATCTGCAGCGCCGGAAGGACGAATCGCCGCGTGCGTGGCCTCGGGTTGTCAGGTCACGCGCGACGGAACGACGCACTTCGCGCGGATTGCGACAGATCCGCGGATGTTCCCGACGACCTCGGCTTCGCGAAGTCAGGCCACGGGGGTCGCGGCGGCGCAAGAGGCAGCGTCGTGTTCAGCACTACGATCGTGTCTCGATGGCGACAGACGACTCTCAGATGACGACGGCCGCCCACAGCCCGGGTGGCGGCGACGCGAGCCGACCGTGGACAGAACTCGCGTCCGACTATGAGCAGGCGCGGTCCAGGGAGGACTCGCTGGATCGGCTGGTCGAGTGGCCCGCGCAGCGCGACATGCTCGGGGACGTCACCGGGTTGTCTTTGCTTGATGCCGGGTGCGGCAATGGAGCGAAGATCGCGCAACTGGTTCAGGACGGCGCGGTCGCCTCGGTCGGGGTCGACATCAGTGACAACTTCGTCACCGAAGCGCCACCTGGTTTGGAACTCATTCAGGGCGACCTCTCCGACCTAGCCGCAGTGCAGGGACTTGCCGGTCGGTCGTTCGACCGGATCTTGTTCTTGCAGTCGTTCGGTTACGCCAACGATCCGGTCCATGCGCTCAAGACGGCACGGGCCATGCTCAAGGACGACGGGTTCGTGCTGCTGACCCGGACCCAGCCGATCCGATACGCCATCGAACGCGCCGAGGAGAACGGAACCACGCTTGGTGAGGAGTACTTCTCCACCAGTTCGTTCTCCTACCGCCATCGCAACTGGAACGAGGGCGTCACACTGACCAAGCGGCCCTACACGATGTCGGATCTGCTCAACATTTTCAGCGCAGCGGGGATGTGGGTCGAGACCACGGTCGAGCCACAGATGTCGCGGGAGATCGGCGAGCGCTATCCACACAAGCAAGCCGTGCTGAACAGATACCTCGGCATTCTCATGTTCAAGTTGCGACCGCTTCCGGTCCGCTTCTAGGCGGGAAGGCTACCTCCGGCGGAGGCTGCGGCGGAAGACGCACTTCACGCAGCGCGGCAGTTGGGGGCGGTCGCCTCCGGCAGGTTCATGCTCGCCATGTCTGGCGGGGTCGGTAGCCCTGGCGGCGCAGCCAATGCTCGGTGTACACGATCCTCGTGGGCGTGATGATCGTCAGCGGGTCGCTGGGTGGTTCGTCAAGCGATCGCCCGCGTTCGACGTGGTCGGACTGCCAGCGGAAGGCCTCCCAGTAGGGCTCGACCTCAGGGTCGTGGCGTTCGAGGGTCCTCGCGGTGCCGAACAGCTGCGCGCCCCGGCTACTGACCTGACCGATCAGGGTAGCCGCGATTCCCGCGGACACGCGCGGATCGCGTCGGAGGTTGCGGGACTTCACGGAGGCGTTCCAGCTCGTGTAGAAGACCTCGAAGCCGAGGCTGAAGTAGCGAACGGGTGTCGCGGTCGGACTGCCGTCGTCATTGACCGTCGCGATCACGGCCAGGTTGTGCGTCGAGAGCAGGTTCAGGATGCGCTCTTCGAGCTGCTCCCGAGGCAGGTCGCGATCGGGTGAGGGTCCGGCGAGCCAGGGGTTCGAGAGAGGCATGCGCCAGTCTCCCAGCGATCAGAGCACCGGCGCGAGGAGACTCCATGAATGCCGACGACCAACTTCCTGTCATCGGCAGATCCGGGAAGGCGGCCTTACCCGGGTCGACGGCTCGCGGCGGAAAGACGCACCTCACTCTTCGCGGCATGAGCGTGCGCTTCCTGTGACATGCACATGACGCCGCGCGAAGCAGGCTCGCAAGATCGGCGCGTCCGCGCCTGCTACGAGCGCAGGGCGGCGGCGACTCGCTCCTGGAGGAGTTGGAACGGTTGCTCGCCTGCCGTGGAAGAGTTCCGTCCTGTTGTGACCCGGCGCTGGTTGATTAGCGATTCGGCGGGAGTGAACTGGTCCCGTGTCAGATCGAGTTCGACTCCGCCGGGCGTCACGTTCCAGTAGTGCACACCATCCACCCGGCCCTCGTACTCGACGTCGGCGACCATCAGATCGCCACCGAGCAGACTCTGGATGACGAGGGCGGTCGTTCCGCACTGACCTCGCGATGGCTGCCCGCTGCCCCGTGCCATGTAGTCAGCTGAGGCGAAGAAGGTGTCGGGCCCCCAAGACGAGCGCACCGCTGCTTCGACCTCGCTCAAGGTCCACGTCGGCATGGACGTATTGTGCCGCAGGGGGCAAGGCCCACGGGCGACGATCCTTCGGACGAGTGACATCCACTCATCGGCGGTCAGTAAAGGCGCAGATGCCCGACTGGCGGCGGAAAGACGCACTCACGCATCGCGGCATGTGGGGATGTTTGTGCTGGGCTACCCCTCGGCAACCGCCGCGCGTGTCCCCAGCGCAGCTGATCAGTGCCCGGTGAGTGGCCTGGTCGTGGCGTCAGTGGATGGGGTGGACGGCTGGGAATGTCCACGTGTGGTCGAGGATCTCGGGGCGCGGCCGGTAGAGCCGCACGGTGTAGTTCCAGCCGTCCATCAGGCGGAGGCAGTTGGGGCGCCCGTCGGAGCAGCCGCCGAGGTGCACCACCACTGAGCCGTCGGGCTCCTTGACCGCGGTGAACTGGTTGATGGTGCAGCCGCCCTTGTCGCTGTCTTCGAAGAAGCCATCGGCGTTGTACAGCGAGATCGACCAAAACGCGTCGACGGGCACGTCACGCACGGTGATGCGGTATTCCCCGACGGGGAGGCCGGGGTCGACCGTGGCGTAGAACGCCTCGCTCTCCGGCAGGCCACCCCAGCCCATCCCGGTGCCGATGAGGTGGCGCACGGGGTCGACGGCATTCTTCGTGCCGAACATGCCGGTGGCCCCCGCGACGGTGCGGCCCAAGGTGAGCAGGGCGGCGCGCACCTCGTCGAGGGACTCCTTGTCGTACTCCGGGGTGGTCATGGGCTCGGCTGAGCCGGCCGTGACCGCGAACCCGTCCTGCACCGCGTTGGCGGCGGCGACGTCGGCCGGGTCGGCGGGGTCGGCCAGGACCCGGCCGACGAGCGTGACGTAGCGGGTGCCGTGCTCGGCCACCTGGAGCCGGTGCTTCCCGGGTTCGTGGATCACCTGGTTGGTGAAGTGGTCTGCGTTGACCACCGCCAGAGAGAGGTAGCGGGCGCCGGCGTAGGGAAGCGTGACCACGGCGCCGTCCGCGAGGTCCACCACCGCGAAGCTGTAGAGGGTGTCGCGGTTCATCCGCACGACGGTCTGCTGGTCCAGCGGGGTCGGCACCCGTACGTGGTGGAAGCGGTTGACGCCACCGCCGGCCGACATGAGGTTCGTCATCATCCGCGCGGTCTCCGCGCGGACGAAGTTGTCCACGGTGACCTTCACCGGGGCCTCCAATGCCGCCCTTACTCCCACGGGTCGAGGTTCCCGACGCCGTCGATCAGGCCCTGGTACATGTTGGCCAGGTCGTCGGGCACGATGTTCGCCAGCCCGGTGGTGGTGATGACCAGGTCCTGCGGGAGCGCCACGGTCCGGAACCGCCACCCCTCAGGTAGGGCCAGCCGCTCACCCAGCGATGGCAAGGTCGCCTCGGTCAGGTCGTGCGCGATGTGGTCGGTGAAGGTCTGCATGACCCAGGTGACCTCGTCCGGGGACCGCAGCAGGTGAACCGGCTTTCCGGCGACGAACTCGTACACGCTGTTGCGGTGGATCTGGGTGCGCCGGTACGCCAACGCAGACTGGTCCTGCCCCGGGTCGAACCCGGCGGGCATGTGCATCTTTGCCACCAGGTTGAACGGCACACCATTGAACGTGGCGGGCTCACCGACCAGGTCGATCGTGAGCACGTCCATCATCCAGAAGCGGCGGGGGTTCTTCCACACCAGGTCGCACCCGTGCTCCGCGGCCAGCGCCTCGACGTCGATCGCCGTGAACTCCTCGTCCGGGCACGGCCCGCACCCGGTCGTGTTGTACACCAGCGCATCGAACCCGTCCGGGCCTCGCGTCAGGAGGAACAGCTCGCCCTGCGGATACGCCCGCATGCCCTCAACCCGAATCGTCGTCTCGATCATGAACCGAACGTACGACGGCGGCACCCAACCCGCCCTCACCCTGAAGGGATGACCGCGGCCACCGCGACCGTCGGGCCGCCAACCGGCAAACCCGAACGTCTTCTTGGTGTCGCTGCGCCGGTTCGACGTCAAGCCCGGCGGCCCGGCAAGGGAGGTGACGCTCCGCCGCACCCTCGGCCAGGGATTCAGCCGGCTGCTTCGGCCCAGGGGACCAGCTCTTTGTCACGAAGGTGCGCCGCAGCGGCCTCTGACCTGCAGTGATGGGGGTCGCGGTGACAGGACTTGAACCTGCGGCCTCTTCGTCCCGAACGCGCCCCTGCGTTTTGGTGATTCTCGATTACGTTGCAGCACAGTGCATTTCGCGTAGGGCACTACGAGCCATTACATGGGTTTTGCGGGTCTGCGGGCTCGCGGAGGGCTCGCGAACTGAGGATGGACGGGTGCGGGCTCCGGGGTTGTCGGCGCCCCATTGGGCCCTACGCGAGGGCCAGCTCCAGGTCCGTAATCACGCGGCTCAATTCCTCGCCTGGTTCGAGCTGAAACTCGCCCTGAGCGACCCAGTTCGAAGGGTCGAGGTTGTTGCGAAGCTGGGCCCTGATGATCACGTGGCCGTCGTGTGTGGCGTCGAGAGAGAGGTCGCCCTCGAGGGACCGATACCTCTTGACTCCTGCCCATCCGCGCCAATGGTCGGCGAGGTCTCGAAAGTAGATGACCAACTGGTTCGACCCGGACGAGGAGTAGGAGGTGCCAACGACCGACTTGGACGCCACGAAGTCAGGGAAGGTGAGCTGCACCGCCAACATGTCGAGGTCGGCATCATCGGCATTGATGCGCAGTCCGTGGGGCGTCCCGATTGCGACCTCGACCATGGCGGCGAACCTAGCGTGGCAACAAGCGTCCCGCCATGCATTAGGTGTGCCGAGCGGCCGGCCAAACTGGCCCAAATGAGGGGGCCGACTTCAAACCGCGGAAAACGCGTTGGCCCTGCGGGAAGCGACTCGAGCGGCCCGATTCCGTGCTCGGCGGGCCCCATCCGTTGGTGGTTGCTCGGAGGTCAGTCGGGTGCGACGTCTCTTCTCTGTGGGAGACCCGGGGGAGGTCTAGCTTTGATTCATGGAGCCGGGGAGCAAGGCGCCGACCCCGAGGACGCGAGCAGCAACGTATGTGGTCGCTGGTATCGGGGTGGCCATTTCCTTGGCGCTGGTGATCGCATGGGTGATCCCGAGGATCGTTGGTCTGCTCATCGTTGGCCTCATCGTTGGCTGGCTCTTCTGGCGGCGTTCAACCCCGCCACCGTCGGCGTAAGGGTTGCCAAGCAGCGCGCGAACGCGGGTCTGCGCATTGACCGCGACTTCGGCGGCTGGGTGTTTGCCCGCTGCGATGCGGGTACGGGGGCCATGTCGACGGGGTTGAGCAGCCAGCCCCCTCGGCTGGGCGCAGCTGGGGCTTCGGGTAGCCGGCCACGAGCGGGCCTCCGTCGTCGCCAGCGCTTGAGACGTTGACCGGGGGAGGAGGTGAGGCGGGGCATTCCGACTGGATCGGCATGCCCCGCCTCGTTGTTGCGTCCTGGCCCGGCTCAGCCCGTGAGCGCGTAGCGGTGGGGTGCGCGAGGACGGCGCGAAGCGCCGCCCGCAGTGCGGGGTCCCACCGGCGAAGCGCGGAGGGCGTGGCCGGGCCGGGTCGCGCGGCGGAGCCGCGCCTTGAGCCAGTACGGAAAGTCTTCACCAGTCCGCGGAAGTGCCCCTGTCGCCGCCACTATGCTTCGACGGCTAGTACATGAGCGCATGTCGTAGACGGGGACCCTACGTGAGCTACCAGGAAAGCCGGACTTGGCAACGGACTCTCGGATCGAGAGACGATGACCCGCACGCGGAGCAGCGGCAGAAACTGCGGGCTGGATTCGAACAATTCCGAGCCCGGGTTGAGCCCCTGGCCTCTGAGATTCCGCTGAGTGTGCCTGGCTATACGGACCACTCCATATCGCATTGCGACAGCCTGTGGAGCGTCGTGGATATGCTGGTCTCGCAAGAATATCCAATCAATCCCGCGGAAGCGTTTGTGCTTGGCGGCACTTTCTTGATTCACGATTTGGGAATGGGTGTCTCTGCGTACGGGGCCGGAGTCCGAGAGATAGTTGACGCCACCGATTGGCTCGATCTCCTTGCGTCAATGTATCCGGACACGTATCGGGCCATTCAGAATGAACTAAAGCGGTCTCTGGATGACAACCCAAATTGGGACGGGATTACTGACCCGAAAGCCAAGGCCGCTCTTACTGCTTACCTCCGCGCCAACCACGCTGATCATGCCAAAGCCATCATGACGCAACGCTGGAAGACGTCGAATGACGAGGATTTCTTTCTCCTTGAGGACGCCGAACTTCGGCACTACTTCGGGGAACTTATTGGAGAATTGGCTCGAAGTCACTGGCAGGACGTGCAATCTCTTCCGGCGAGATTCGGCAAGGTGCGAGGGGCGGTGCCGAAGATGCCGGCGGATTGGACAGTTGATCCCCTCAAGCTAGCGTGCATCTTGCGCACTTCGGATGCAGCGCAAGTGGATAGTCGGCGAGCCGACCCTCTGCACACGCCTTTTAGGCAGCCGCAAGGTGAGTCGAAAAACCATTGGCTGTTTCAAGAGCGGATGTTGATGCCTCACCCGAAGGATGGCCGTCTCGTGTACACGAGCACACGAGACTTTACTATCGACCAGGCATCCGCCTGGTGGCTCGCTTTCGACACGATTCAAATGATCGACGGAGAGCTCCGCAAGGTGGATGCAATCTTGGCGGACCTGAGGCGGCCAAGATTGGATGTCAGGTCAGTGGCCGGGGCGGATACGCCGACACGTCTTTCCGAATATATTCGCGCCACGGACTGGGTTCCTATTGACGCGCGCCCCGTAATCAACGACACCGAAGGAGTGATTGCAAAACTTGGTGGGCAGGCACTGTATGGGCACCGCCAGGGGCACGTGGTTCTCCGGGAACTTCTGGCAAATGCAGTGGATGCTACTCGGCTCAGGGCGGCCGAAGACCCACAGAGCGTCATCCAACCCGTGCGTGTCACGGTGACGCAAGATTCGGACGGAAGATTCGTCGTTGAGGTCGCCGACCAAGGAATAGGTATGACTGTGGAGGAGGTTGTCAACTTCCTCTGTGCCTTTGGCACATCGGGGTGGAATTCCTACGCCACTCGAACGGAGCATCCGGGAGCATTGGCGGCTGGCTACCGGTCGACGGGCCAATTTGGGATCGGCTTCTATAGCGTTTTCATGCTTGCTGACGAGGTGACTGTCCAGTCTCGCTCCACGAATGTGGGGCCAACGGAAACCGCGATCCTGCATTTCTCAAACGGCCTTCATGAGCGCCCGGTGTTGCGCGTTGCCAACTCACGTAACGACTGGCGGCGTGAGCCTGGCACTTCGATCAGTTTCGTGCTGCGTAATGGTGCTCAGGGAATCAGCGAACTAGTAAGCTCATTCGACCCGATCACCGATTTGTCAGACCTCGGTAGGGTCTTAACTGGCCAGACGCGCAGAGCCGCCCTGCTTTGCGGAATGCAAATTCTGGTCCAATGCCTTGGTGGCGCTGAGTACGAAGCGACAAGCGTCGTCCCATGGCGTGAGATGGACCCCGGAATCCTATTTGATCAACTGTACTTTCCAGACACGCAGTACTCGCAGTCGGCGGAGTATGCGCGATGGAGAAGGAACTTTGAGCGATACTCGCGCCCAGTATGTGGAGAGAATGGCGAAACCATTGGGCGCCTTTCTTTGAATTTGGATCCTGAGCAGCGCCCCCACGCCTACAGGGGTCGCACGCCGGGTAGGATCTATTGCGGTGGGTTCATCGCAAATGAAGTTCATGACATCGGTGGCGTACTCCTGGCTGAGCCCGACACGGCGGCGCGCAGCTCCACTCGTGCGGGCCTATCGCTCCGTGAGGGTCGCCGGTGGTTTGAGGAACAAGTTGAATTGTTGGGTGGCGAACTCGCCAACATTAGTGATCGACTTACTGTGGCCACTTGGGCCATCAATATGGGCGTGCCCCTCGAGGATCAGCCCTTTGTTCTCGGTAAGGGCGGCCCCTTGACTCCGGCCGCTTTTCAAGAATGGGCGCTGGATCGTGACCGTATCGAGATCGTCGATTTGATCGGCAACACCGCTGATTATGGAGATGGAACGCTAGTTTTCCTTGATGCGTCTAACGATGCACTGGTGAGATTGGGTGACGATATGGTCTCGTGCCCGTCGACCGAAGACTTTGACCTCATTCGATTCATCGAGGGCCCCATTGGCGGGGAACTTGAGTTTGCTGATGAATTTTTCTGTACGGGTGAGTCGATTCAGGAATGGTGGATCGATAGCGCGACGTCAGTCGCCGGAGAAGTGGTTCGGCGAGCCGCAGCCGCATGGGGGGTCAGCGTGATCGACCTCTTGAGGGCCTCGTGGCACTGTGAGCAAAGTTGGGAAGAAGACAGCGGCCTAGAGATCCTTTCCGTCCGAGGTGAGAAGCTTCGCGTGTCGGGCCTTGCGCTAGTTCGGCCAACTGCAAATTCGCCAGTGGCAGCGCCGTCAGTGTAGTCGAGGTGGTTATCTCGTTCCCGTGCATTCAAGTTGCATCGCCGGCGATGTCGCCGACGGCCGTTTGTGTTTAGGGATACAGGTTCGCGCCGGCTAGTGCTGTGGGCTACGTTTCTCGCAACGCTGTGGGACTTGCAAGGGTTGCGATATTGAAATGTGGGTTCGCCGCGTTGCCAGGAACACCCGCAGCGCTGGCTGCACATTTCGGTGTCACGAACCGATTGCCCGACGGCGTAACGGAGCCGGGGGCGCCAGGCGGCGTTCCGCGGATAGCATCTTGTGTTCCGGCTCGCGTGGGACCGGGGCGACCCCGAGCAGTGTGGACAGGAGCGTAGGCTTCTCTCGTCTGGAAAGGGTCGCGATGTGGGGCAGGGGCGTATGGCGCGGTTGGGCGTTGGGTTGGATCGTCAACTCACCATCCCTGTTGACTTAGGCACCATCAGCAAGAGTCAGCAGTGGACTCCACTGGATTTCGCGTACGCGAGCCCGGCGCTGATGCTCACCTGGCGTGAGCTGCTAGTGGCTGGGTTGCGCGTGGGTAGGCCCAGTTGGCTAGCCCAACTGAGCGCATTTTGGCCCGCGAGGCTTGAGGCCGTTAGGAGAGTGCTCCACCTCCTGTCGCATCTGGGGGAGATGCAATTCGGTGCAAGTGCGGGTCTCGTTCGCACGCGGATATTTGACGATGAAGATGGCAGTGAGAAGGCATTCTCTTCGTACGCAATGGGGATGGCGCTGTGCCAGGCCTACGCATCTCGCGTGTACGCCATGCCAGCCCTCGCGCACTATGACGCCCTTCACGGATCCAGGGGGCTAAGACCGGATCTGGTGCTTCCGTGGGCGCCAAAAGACGTATTTTTTGAAGCGAAAGGTCGTTTCAGAAGACTGCGCAACGAGGCAATGGCTAACGCTGTTGACCAGCTCTTTGGGCACCCGTTTGCCTCGAGGATGAAGGCGGGTGTTGTCACCGCCGGGTGCTTTTCAGGGCCAAGTTCCCGGCTTTCTATGCATGTCCGGACCTTGATGCCTTCCCAGATTAGCGCATACGCCACAATTAGCGCCCTCCAGGGGCGCGACGACGCAAGTGCCCTTGAGTCGTTTGGGGTAACGGGTTCATACCTGTTGGGCCTAGCGCTCACGGGTAACTTTGCCCGACTGACCTTGCAGGAACTCGACGGCGCCCCTTATCTGTGCGGGGTTGATGGCCAATCTGGCCTGGTGATTGGATTGGCTGCCTCGCAAGTTCCCCGCGTGTGGGAGGGGGTCGCGCGCGAGATGCATCTGGACGTGCAGGGCGAAGCGCTATTTGAGCGGGTTGCGAGCGAAAGCGCTATCTATGAGTGCCGTGACCTTGCTGAAGTTTCGGAAATCGCCATCGGCTGGACATCCGACACGGGAGTCCTGCTGGCCGGATGACGCGGGGTTGGTCCGAGTGGGGGAGTCCCCCACGGCGTGCTGCCTCGTCGACGGAGGGGGCAGGGTTGTGGACGTTCCGCTGAGGGGGTCGCCCGTGATCGCGTTCGGTTAGCTCCGCTCGAGGATGTCGGTCCCATCGTGGGCGCGGCTGGCGGGAACGTCAGCCAATGCGTCGTGGACACGTATTGCGAATGCTGGCGTCATGAGGCTGTCCACGTCGTCGCGGACTACCCAGAGGACGCGGCGGGCCTCGTCGGAGGGCTCGGCTGCACCTGAAGCTGCCCTGCATCGATAGACCAGGGCGACGATGTCTCGCGTCATGTTCTTGTAGACGCCTGTTAGTCGCTCGACCTCGACGGTGATGCCGGTTTCCTCGCGGACCTCGCGAATGACGCCCTGTTCGAAAGTCTCGCCGGGCTCGAGGATGCCCCCAGGCGCTTCCCAGGCTCCGTTGTCGCGTCGCTGGATGACGAGAACATGGCCGGCCTCGTCGATCACGACGCCCGCCACGCTGACTGAGTACTTCGGCTGGTCACCCATCTGTCTTCACCGTGTGTCAGGCTAGAGCACTAGGTGAATGGAGGAGTGGTGATCGAGCTCGGGCAAGTTGATCGTGGGGCCGATGCTGCGCCGTTCAAGCAGATTGCGCGCCAGTTGCGTGAGGCGATCACGGATGGACGGCTTGAGCCCGGGGCCCGTATGCCCACCGAGCAGCAGCTCCTCGAGCACTACGGCGTCGCCCGCATGACCGTCCGTCAAGCCATGAACCAGCTCCGCTCCGAAGGGCTTGTTGTCGCCGAGCAGGGTCGAGGGGCCTTCGTTCGTACGGCGCCGCCTGTGCGACGGCTCGCATCCGAGCGGTTTGCCCGGAAGCACCGTGATGCCGGTAAGGCCGCCTTCATCGCCGAGACCGAAGGTCTGGGCAAGCCCAGTGTCGACAGCCTCCACGTCACGGAAGGGCACGCCCCGGACCGCGTGCGTGAGCTCCTGGGGCTGCGCTCCAACGCCAAGGTCGTCTCCCGGGACCGTCGATACCTGGTCGACGGCACGCCTGTTGAACTGGCGACCTCGTACGTGCCGCTCAGCATTGCCAGGGGCACCCCCATCACGCATGAGGACCCCGGTCCAGGCGGCATCTATGCGCGCATCGAAGAGCAAGGACACCGCCTCGTCTCCTTCACCGAGGAAGTAGCCGCGCGGATGCCCTCTCCGGAGGAGAAGCGGGCTCTGAGGCTGCCTGACGGCACGCCGGTGCTCACCGTGCTGCGCGTCGCCTTCGCCGAGGATGGTCCCGTCGAGGTAACTGAGACCGTCAAGGCGTCCCACTCCTTCGTCCTGGAGTACAGCTTCCCCGCTGTCTGATCGGTCCTTGACCGAACCTTGAATCCCTTCCGGTTGCGGATTGGTCTAGACGACTGCACTCTGGAGAAAGGCTAGACGACTAGCCGCAATGACAGGAGGCGGTCGAGATGGCAATTCAGCAGCGGATCCCGGTGGCGTTCGAGGGCATCTTCCCGGCCGGGGCGTACATGGTCGGCGAGGTCGAGGCCTTGGAGGACTACGACGCGTTGGTGGCAGCGAAGAACGCCGGCAAGGAGCCCGGTGACATCCAGCTGCGGGACAAGGTCACCGGACTCCGGGTCTGGCAGGTCCGGGTGGTCGATGCGGACCCGGAGGCCCGCAAGGGTGAGACCGAGCTGGTGATCAAGATCGGCGCGGAGGTGCAGCCGGTGCCGCCGCCGAAGATGGATGGGCTGCCGTTCCGGCCGGTGGTCTTCGAGGGGCTGACCCTGACGACGTGGATCGATGAGTCCCGGTCCCGGCCCAAGGTGGCCTACTCGATCCGGGCCACCGCGATGGCCGCCCCGAAGGGCAAGGGCACGTCCCAGCCCAGCGGTAACGGCAACGCCAGCGGCAGTGCCAAGGCGGCGGCCTGATGGGTTCCAACCTTGCGGCGGCTCGGGTGTCCTTCGTGGATGCTCGGGCCGCCGCTGCGTTGTCGGCCCGTACGGCTCGGTTCCTCTGGGCTGTCCTGCGGGCTGCTCTGGTCTGGGTGCGCGGACACCTGCGCTGGGTGCTCACCCTCGTCGGATTCGCAGTCATCCTGCGGCTGCTTGGCAACCAGATCGGCTCGCGGGAGGTGCTGGCCCTGGCCTTCGGCCCCGCCTTGGTCGCGGCAGTCTGGTCGACGTGCTCACCCATGAGCTACGAGCGTCTGTGCGCTGGTCCGGCTCGTCGGGCGCGGTGGCGTCGGTGGATCCGGAAGAACTGGCCGCACCTCTCCCGGGAGTGTGGCCTCTCGGTCTCTCGCGCCACGAAGGCCCGCACGTTCGGGCTCGTCCCCAAGGAGGGGTCCCGGTTCGTGGCCTCCCAGTCCCAGACGGTGACTGTGTGGTCGCATCCGCGGCTGATGGACGTCACCACGGTGGGGTCGTTGCTTCGGCTGACGATCCGCACCCGCACCGGACAGACCGTTCAGGACCTCGAGAACGCGGCCGCACCACTCGCTGCCGCTGCGGGCGCCCACGCCTACCGGTGTGTCCAGATGACGCCCTCGGCGGTCGAGGTCGTCCTGGTCATGCGGGACTCGCTTTCGCAGGCCCGCCCGGCCGAACTGCCGGAGGCGGCGCACCTCAACGCCGTCACGCTGGGTAGACGACAGGACGGCACCCCGTGGCACCTGACTGTGACCGGGCGGCACACCCTCGTCGTCGGGTGCTCCGGTTCGGGCAAGGGCTCGGTCTTTTGGGGTGTCTGCGCCGGCCTCGCTCCGGCTGTGCGGGCTGGGCTGGTGCGGTTGTGGGGCGTGGACCTCAAGCGCGGGGTCGAGGTCGGCATGGGTCGCGGCATGTTCGCCGCCGTCGCGACCAACCCCAGTGAGGCGGTGGCCCTGCTGACCCGACTGCTGGCCGTCCTCGAGGAGCGCGGGAACCGGATGGCCGGCATCACCCGGCTCCACCAGCCGACCCAGGCCGACCCACTGCACGTCCTGGCGATCGACGAGCTGGCCGTCCTGACCGCCTACACAGACCCGGAGACGAAGAAGGAGGCCTCCCGGCTGCTGGCCGAGATCCTGACCCAAGGCCGGGCGTTGGGCGTGGTGGTCCTGGCGTGTGTGCAGGACCCGCGCAAGGAGGTCGTCGGCCTGCGCGGCTTGTTCACCCAGACCATCGCCCTGCGCCTGCGCTCGGCCGAGGAGACCCGCATGGTCCTCGGCGACGGCATCGCCACCATTGCTCCGGCGCACCGGATCAGCCCCGCCATGCCCGGCACCGCGTGGGTCGTCGAGGAGGACGGCAGTGCGGATCGTGTTCGCGCGGACTGGTGGTCAGATCAACTGGTGCGACAGGTCGCGGCCCGCCACCCGGCCCCGGTCGTCGAGGACCTCCTCGCCGCGCGTGGGGGACAGGGGAAGACCCACACGTGCGACGTTCCTGCTTCGGACTCGGTCGGGGTGCGGGCCGCGCCTGTGCCGGGGAAGCGTACGTCACAAATGCCCCAAAAGGAACGCCGGCCCCGGGCGTCTCGTACGTCCCGCACATCCCAGCGCGGCACCTCCGACGACGGCAGCAGCGCGGCATGACTGACACGGGCCGCTCCAGCCTGGCTTCCTCGCCCGCCTCGTTTCCGGGGTTTGGCGAGGAGGCCGGGCTGGACCTGTCCGTGCCCAATGCACGGGTCGCCGGGGAGATCGCCAACCGGCTCGTCTCGCGGGGCTTCCGGGAGTGGTCCGACGCGCTGGCTCGGGTCGGCAACTGCGTCAACCCGATCCGCCTGCGCGGCCGCTCGATCACGGTCGACAAGCGCACCGGCGAGGTCGTTGGCACCTACTCCAGCGAGCACGAGCACAACGGGGTCACCCTGATCCGCTGCGGCAACCGGCGTGCCAGTGAGTGCCCGGCCTGTTCGCGGATCTACGCCGCGGACATGTTCCACCTCATCCGGACTGGGGTGACCGGTGGCAAGGGCGTCCCCGACACCGTGAGCGAGAACCCGCTGGTGTTCGCCACGGTCACCGCCCCGTCGTTCGGGCTGGTCCACGGGCTACGGGAGAACGGCCGCCCCTGCCGCGCCCGGTCGGGCAACCCCCGCTGTCAGCACGGCCGCCCACTCACCTGCATGAAGGTCCACGCGGAGGGCGACCCCGCACTGGGGCAGCCGCTCTGCGCCGACTGCTACGACTACGAGTCCCACATCGTCTGGCAGTGGTGGGCCCCCGAGCTCTGGCGCCGGTTCACCATCGCTCTGCGCCGCGTGATCGCGCACGCCCTCGGCGTCCCCGCCACACGGCTCGGAGACCACGCGACGCTGCAGTACGCCAAGGTCGCCGAGTACCAGCTGCGGGGCCTGATCCACTTCCACACCTTGGCCCGCCTCGACGGCCCGAAGACCGACGGCGGCTTCGCCCCGGCTCCGGACCTCATCGGCGCGGCCCGCCTCGCCGAGCTGATCGCCGAGGCCGCCGCCTCGGTCCGGTTCACTGCCCCGCCGATGTTCGACGGCGACGCCTCCCGGGTGCTGGCCTTCGGTGCCCAGGTCGACTCCCGCGCGGTGCGGACCTCCCGGCGCACCGACGACCCCGATCAGGCCTTGTCCGCCGAGCAGGTCGCCGGTTACCTCGCGAAGTACTCGACCAAGTCCGCCACGGACACGGCCGCGACCGGGAATGCACACCTGCGCCGCATCCGGGCCACCGCGCGTGACCTCGCCGACGCCGCCCACCTGCACACCGCCGAGGCAACCGGGGGAGACGTCGACGCCATGGCCGAGGCTCCGTACGCGCTGCTGGGCAAGTGGGTGCACATGCTCGGCTTCCGGGGTCACTTCGCATCCAAGTCGCGTCGGTACTCGGTCACGTTGGGTGGCCTGCGCCGGGCCCGTCGCCGCGCCCAGTCCCTCATCCAAGAGGCCAAGGCCGAGGGCCGGCCCCTCGATCTCGCCTCGATGGAAGCCGACCTCATGGCCGACGACGCCGAGGAGACCACGTTGGTCCTCGGACAGTGGGAGTTCCTGGGCACCGGGTGGGCCACCGAGGGCGAGACCGTGCTCGCGACGGCCGCAGCTGCGCGCGCCCGTGAGTACGACCAGTACAAGGCGCAGGTCCGCAGGAACGGCAAGAACCGATGACAGGAGAAGTGATGGACAGCGAATGGAATGTGCGGGAGCCCCTGCTGAACGTGCAGCAGGTGGCCGACTACCTGGGCGTCTGCAAGCGGACGGTCTACAACCTTCGCAACGAGGGCAACTTCGCGCCGGGGACCAAGATCGGCCGGAAGGTCATGTGGCGCGAATCGGTCCTCAAAGCCTGGCTCGAGGAAGCCACCGAGGCGCCGGGGGAGTCGGCGGTCTACAAGTTCCGGAGCGCCGGGTGAGCATCTACAAGACGCCGAACGGCAAGGCGTGGCGGGCCTTCCTGAAGTACCGAGGACACCGCGACTCCCGGACCTTCACCCGGCGTCAGGACGCGGTGCGGTGGCTGACGGAGCAGAAGTCGGAGATCGACCGCGGCTCGTGGCTCGACCCGTCCCGCGGCCAGATCCACTCCAGCGACCTCTTCGAGAAGTGGCTGGCCACCCGGGACGTGGAGGGCTCGACCCGCCGTAACGACCGGGCGCTGTGGCACTCCTACGTCGACAACCGGTTTGGCCGGGTCCCGGTGGCCTCGATCTCCGCGCCGATGGTCCGGGAGTGGGTCGCGGGCCTGGCCACGAAGAAGGGCCCCGCGGCTCCGAGGACCAAGCGGGACGCGCTGCGGGTGCTGCGTGGTGTCCTGGGCTACGCGGTCGAGGACGGCCGAATCCCTCGCAACCCCGCGGTGGGCATCAAGATCGCGGGCACCAAGGGCACGCCGGGTCAGGCGCTCTCGCTGGCAGAGCTGAGGGTCTTCGTCGCGGCGCTGAAGCCGCCGCACCACGAGGTCGCCCTCGTGCTCGCCCTCGCAGGCCTGCGCTGGTCGGAGATCGCCGCCCTCGACGAGCGCGACGTGATCCGCGACGACGACGGCCGGCTGTTCCTGGCCATTCGGCGGCGCCACGTCCTCGACGAGGAGGGCAAGCGGGTCACCCTGCCAGGGACCAAGGGCGGCCGGTCGGTCACGCGGATGGTCCCGGTCCTCCCAGAGCTGGTGCCGATCATCGAGCGCCACCAGACCGGCCACCCCCACGCGCCGCTGTTCCCCTCGCCGCGCGGTGCCCGGCTCGACTCACGGCACTGGCGACGCGACGGCGGGTGGAAGGAGGCGTGCGAGCTCGTCGACCGCGTGGGCCTGCGCCCGCACGACCTGCGGCACACGGCCGCCACCGCGTGGCTGCGGATGACCGGCGACCTCAAGGCGGTCCAGTCCCTGATGGGTCACAGCACGGCGAGCATGACGCTGGACCTCTACGCGCACGTCCTCAACGACACCCTGACCCGGGCTGCGGACGTGATGGCCAAGGGGCTGGCGGAAGCGGCCGAGATCGACGGCCAGGGCACGCGCGAGCCCGGCCAGAACAGCGAGGGCTCGTAATGGGCTCGCGAGTGGCTCGAATCGTTCCGAGCGATGAGGTCGCAGGGAGCCTCAAACCGGCTCTGACCTGCGGAAACACAATGGTCGGGGTGACAGGATTTGAACCTGCGGCCTCTTCGTCCCGAACGAAGCGCGCTACCAAGCTGCGCCACACCCCGTGGCTGTCGTGCACCACCCGAGGGCAGCGAGAAGAGAGAATAGCCGAGCCCCCGCCCAGTCACCGAATCGGGTCCCCGGCAAGCCCCTGACCAGCGCGCAAGCCAACGCCCGGCCCGGCCTCAGGACCCCTTGGCCACCAGCGTCAGCAGCGTCGCCTCGGGCCGGCAGGCGAACCGCACCGGCGCATACGGCGAGGTGCCCAGCCCGGCCGAGACCTCCATCCACGCCGCGTCCGCTGGCGCCGCCGACGACGGCAGCGAGCCCGCCCCAGGCCACCACCGCGAGACGCCCTTGGCCCGCTTGCGGTCCAGGTCGCAGTTGGTCACCAGCGCCCCGTAGAACGGCACACAGAGCTGCCCACCATGCGTGTGGCCCGCGATGACCAGCCCGGCACCGTCGGAGGTCATCTCGTCCAGCACCCGGGTGTACGGCGCGTGCGTGACCCCGATGGTCAGCTCACCGGACGGCGTCTCCAGCTCGGAGCGACCGGGGTAGCGGTCGTAGTTCAGGTGCGGGTCGTCGACGCCGACGAAGTCCAGGTCGTGCCCGGCGACCTCCAGGGCCGCCCGGGCGTTGGTCAGGTCCACCCAGCCGGCCTTGGCGAACGCGTCGACCAGGTCGGAGGTCGGCAGTGGCTGCCCGCCCAGGCCCTTGCGGTAGCCGTTGGTCAGGTAGCGCGCCGGGTTCTTCGGCGACGGCGCGAAGTAGTCGTTCGAGCCGAGCACGAACACGCCCGGCAGCTCCAGCAGCGGCTCCATCGCCCGCACCGCGGCGGGCACCGCCTCGAGGTCGGCCAGGTTGTCGCCGGTGTTGACCACCAGGTCCGGCTCGAGCGCGGCCAGCCCGCGGACCCACTCGATCTTGCGCCGCTGCCGCGGCACGAGGTGCAGGTCGGACAGGTGCAGCACCCGCAGCGGCGCCGCCCCGTGCGGCAGCACCGGCACGGTGTAGCGGCGCAGCGTGAAGGCGTTGCGCTCGATCAGGGAGGCATAACCGAGGCCCGTCGCGCCAACGGCGAGGGCCCCGAGGGCGGTGCGCGTGAGTCCGTTCATCGCCCCCATCCTCGCAAACACCGGCCCCCGGCGGGGTGGGAGACTGCGACCCATGACCGAGACCTCGCTCAAGACGACCCTCCAGACCGCGCTCACCGAGGCCATGCGTGAGCGCGACCAGGTCCGCGCCGGCACCCTGCGGATGACCCTCACGGCCGTCACCAACGAGGAGGTCTCCGGCAAGGAGGCGCGCGAGCTCTCCGACGACGAGGTGCTCAAGGTGATCACCAAGGAGGCCAAGAAGCGCCGGGAGGCGGCCACGGCATACCAGGACGCAGGGCGGGCCGAGCTCGCGGACCGCGAGCTCGCCGAGCTGACCGTGCTGGAGGCCTACCTGCCCCAGCAGCTCAGCGACGAGGAGCTCGACGCGCTGGTCGCCAAGGCGGTCCAGGACTCCGGTGCCACCGGTATGCCGCAGATGGGCCTGGTCATGAAGGCCGTCCAGCCGCTCGTGGCCGGCCGGGCCGAGGGTGGGCGCATCGCCGCCGCCGTGAAGAAGGCCCTCGCCGGCTGACCGGCTCGGGGCGCGCCCACGCCGCGTCCTGACGCGACAGCGCCCGCCACCTTGCTCAGGTGGCGGGCGTTGCGTCACTTCCTGGGCTTCTTACCCTTTCGGTGGCCCTGTGGTCTTTGGTGGCTTGGGGGTCGGACTTTTGGAGGGCTGGGGCGTCGTGGTCGTCGCGGTCGTCGACGGTGTCGGCGCGGCCGGAGCCTTGCCGTTGGAGTAGGTCACCACCACCGTGGAGCCCCGGACCGCCCGACTCCCGGCGCCAGGGGAGGTCGACAGCGCCGTGCCGGCCGGCTGCGCGGAGTCGACCGCCTGGCCCTTGACGCCGTTGAAGCCGGCGGCATCGATCTGCTGGATCGCCTGGTCGACCGGCAGCCCACCGACGTAGGGCACCACGATCTGGTCGCCGAACATGACCTTGTCGCTGGCGCCGCCGAACTGCTGGACGGGCATCCCTGCGGAGGCGTCATCCATGATCGCCTTCCACGTGGGCGCGGCGACCGTGGCACCGAAGATGATGGGGTAGAAGTGGCCCGCGAGGGTCATGTTCTTCAGCGCGCGCATGTTCTTGATGTCCGCGTCCTGGACGTTGCCGACCCACACGGCAGTGGACAGCTGCGGGGTGTAGCCGGCGAACCACGACTGGTGGTTGTTCTCCGCGGTGCCCGTCTTGCCGGCCGCCGGACGGCCGCCTGCCAGCTCGTTGCCCGCCGCGGTGCCCTCCGTCAGCACGTGCGTGAGGACCTCGGTGGTCCCGTTGGCGACGTTGGCGTCGATGGGCTTGGTGCACGTGGTCTTGCCCACCGGCAGGGTCTTGTGGTCCCAGGTGGAGACCGCCAGCACCGGCACCGGGGTGCAGTAGGTGCCCCGGGCGGCGAGCGTCGCGTAGGACGCCGCCAGCGTCAGCGGCGAGGTGTTGTCCGACCCCAGGGTGACCGGCGCGGGCCAGTTCTGGATCGGTTCACCGGTGTCGCTCCGGTGCAGGCCCATCGAGGTCATGACGTCGCGCACGTGGGTGCAGCCGAGCTTGGCCACCAGGCCTGCGAAGGCGGTGTTGATCGAGTCGGCGGCCGCCTTGACGAGGGAGATCCGGCCGACGGCTGACCCCTCGTCGTTGCGGACCGGGTAGCCCGGCGGGGCGGGGCGGCAGTTGTCGGTGTACTCGCCCGGACTGAACAGCGCGGGGATCTTCGCCGTCGCGGGCTTCGCATAGAGCGTGCTGTTGACCGGCATCCCGGCCTTCAGGGCCGCCACGACGGCATACATCTTGGCCGTGGAGCCGAACGAGAAGCCGGCGGAGCGGCCGTACTTGTAGTCCACGTTGTAGTTGAGCTCGGTGGTGCCGAAGCCCTTGCGGCCGGTGTAGTTGAAGTTCTGCGCCATGGCCAGCACCTGGCCGGTCCCGGGCTGGACGACCGACGCGGCCGCGCCCACCCGTTCGCTGTTGCCGATCGGGACGCGGGAGACCAGCTGGCGCAGGGCGTTGTCCTGGATCCGCGGGTCGAGGGTGGTCTGGATCGTCAGGCCGCCGGTGGTGATCGCGTTGACCCGCTCCTTGACCGTCCTGCCGAGGCCGGGCTGCTCCTTGAGCCAGTTGATGACGTACTGGCAGAAGTAGTTGTACCCCGGTCGCGCCGCGGCGCAGGAGCTCTGCCCCTGGGTGACCTTGAGCGCCAGCTTGGACGCCCGGGCCTGGGTCCACTGGGCGTCGGTGATGAGGCCGAGGTCGTGCATGCGGTCGAGCACGACGTTGCGGCGGGCCAGTGCGCGGTCGGGGTGGTGGACCGGGTCGGTGCTGGAGGGCAGCTGGACCAGCCCGGCCAGCAGCGCCGCCTGCTGCAGGTTGAGCTTGCTGGCGGGGATGCCGAAGTAGTGGTGCGACGCGGCCTCGACGCCGTAGGCCTGGTCGCCGTAGTAGACCAGGTTGAGGTAGCCCTCGAGGATCTGGTCCTTGGTCAGCTTCTTCTCCAGCGTGACCGCGAACTTGAGCTCCTGCAGCTTGCGCTGGTAGCTCTTGGCGACCGCAGCCTGGGCGGCCTCCTTGTCGTTGTTGCGCAAGGCGTTCTCCTGCAGCGTGATCTTGACGTACTGCTGCGTGAGGGTCGAGGCGCCCTGGGTGTTGCCGCCGTTGGCGTTGGAGATGAGCGCGCGGGCGATGCCGTGCAGGTCGACGCCGCCGTGCTCGTAGAAGCGGGAGTCCTCGATCGCCACCTGCGCCTGGCGCATGATCGGGGCCACCTTGGACAGCGGCACGACGATGCGGTTCTCGTCGTACGGCGTGGCGATCAGCGATCCGTCCGCGGCGAGGATCCGGGACTGCTGTGACAGCGGGGACTGCTTGAACTCACCCGGAAGGGAGTCGAAGGCCTGCACCCCCGAGCGGGCGGCGGCGCCGGTGGCGCCGGCAAGCGGCATGACCAGCCCCGCTCCGAGCAGCCCCATGACCACCGAGGTGGCCACGAGGGCGCCGAGCAGACTGGTGATGCTGGCGAGGTTGGTGGCGCGTCCCTGCATGCCGGCCAGCATACGTGCGGACCCCACCTGATCAGTGACTAGTCACTTTGGGGGTGTCCCGAACTATCCGTCCTAGTCATGGTCCTGACCTGTGCTTGCTCCCTATCGTCGAAGCATCGAGAACGGACGATCTGTCCGTTTTGAGAGCAGGGAGGCCAACCGTGACCGTCATGACTTCGCGCAGCACGAGCGCTGGAGCCGGTCGTCGCGTGTGGGTCGAGGACTGGGCTCAGCAGGGGGCTTGCGGCAAGGCCGATCCGGACGCGTTGTTCGTCCAGGGCGCCGCACAGCAGATTGCCAAGCAGATTTGCATGGGCTGCCCTGTCATCGCCGAGTGCCTCGCCGACGCGCTCGACAACCGCACCGAGTTCGGGGTGTGGGGTGGGATGACCGAGCGCGAGCGTCGGGCCCTGCTCAAGCGCCGCCCGAACGTCCCCTCCTGGCGGGCCGTCCTCGAGACCGCCCGGCTCAACGCCGACCGACCGGCCTCCTGACCCACCGACACCGCGCCGCCCCGGCTCCCCGCCGCGGGCGGCGCTGTCGTGTGTATCCCGCGCCGCTCACCTGAGCGGGTCGCGGACCGCCCGCCTGACCGGTCCGGCCGCCCCGAGCACCCGGCGTCAGCCGCCGGCCAGCGACTCGCCGACCGCCCGCAGCCCCTCGAGGTCGTGGATGTCCTCGGCGGCCGCCGCCACCTGCACCACGGGGATGCCGGGGTGGCCGGCGCTGAACCGGCGGGCCAGCCCCTGGTGGCGGGTGGCGACCTCGGCCCGGGCGGCGTGCACCCGCAGCAGGCCCTCGGTGACCTTCGCCGAGGGCGAGCCCTCCTCGGCGAGCTGCTCGGCCGCGGCGAGGGCGCGACCGCTGGAGAGCCCGGGCGCCTGCACGGCATACATGCGGTTGATGACCACCCCGGTGAGCGGCATCTGCTCCTCGGCGAGGCGGTCGACGAAGAAGGACGCCTCGCGCAGGGCGTCGCGCTCCGGCGCGGCGACCACGAGGAAGGCGGTGCCGCCCTCCTGGAGCAGGGAGTAGGTGGCCTCGGCGCGCTCGCGGAAGCCGCCGAACATCGTGTCCAGGGCCGCCACGAAGGTCTGCACGTCGGTGAGCACCTGGGCGCCGAGGATCTTGTTCATCGTCTGGGTGACCACGCCGACCCCGGCGCTGAAGACCTTGAGGTAGGCCCGGCCGCCGGCCTTGGCCGGGGCGCTGAGCAGCCGGATGAACCGGCCGTCGAGGAACGAGCCGAGCCGCTTGGGCGCGTCGAGGAAGTCCAGCGCGGAGCGCGACGGCGGGGTGTCGACGATGATCAGGTCCCAGCTGCCGTCCTTGTCGGCCCGGGCGCGCAGCTGCCCCAGCTTCTCCATCGCCATGTACTCCTGCGTGCCGGCGAAGGAGCTGGAGACCGCCTGGTAGAAGGGGTTGGCCAGGATCTGCTCGGCCTTCTCCGGGGTGGAGTGCAGCTGCACCACCTCGTCGAAGGTGCGCTTCATGTCGAGCATCATCGCGTCGAGGGAGCCGCCCGCGGAGTCGTCGATGCCCTTGACCGGGCGCGGGGTGTTGTCCAGCGAGGTCAGCCCCAGGGACTGGGCCAGCCGGCGGGCCGGGTCGATGGTCAGCACCACGACGTGCCGGCCCTGTTCGGCGGCCCGCAGGCCCAGTGCGGCGGCGGTGGTCGTCTTGCCGACCCCACCGGCGCCGCAGCACACGATGATCCGGGTGGCCGGGTCGGCCAGCAGCCGGTCCATGTCCAGGGGCACGGGCTTGTCCTTGGCCGCCATCACGCCATCCCCTGGGCGGCCAGCGCGTCGGCGAGCACCCGCACCCCGGCCGGCTCGACGCCCTCGGGCAGCACCGGCAGCCGGTAGGTGGGGCGCTTGAGCGCCAGCACGCCCTGCGCCTCCTGCCGCTCCAGGGCGACCCGGGCGGCGTGGTCGGCGGCCTCGACGAGCAGGCCGTCGACCAGGGCGTCGGTGACCTTGACCCCGGCCCGGGCCAGCTCGGCGGCGACCTCGTCGCGGGGCAGCCCGCCGTTGGCCGCCGGCACCAGCGCCTTCTCCGGCAGCGCCTCGTCGCGGACCTGGTTGATGACCACGCCCCCGACCGGCAGCCTGGCCTCGCGCAGCTCGTGCACGACGTCGACGGTCTCCTGCACCGGCATCTCCTCCAGCAGGGTCACCACGTGCACCACGGTCTGCGGTGAGCGCAGCAGGGTGGTGATCGAGTCGGCCTGCGAGCGGATCGGTCCCACCCGCGCCAGGTCGGCGACCTCGTGGTTGACGTTGAGGAAGCGCACCACCCGGCCGGTCGGCGGGGCGTCGAGCACGACGGCGTCGTAGTGCGGCGGCTCCTTGTGCCCCCGGCCCCGGGGCTCGCGCCGGCGCCGGACCGCCTCGTAGACCTTGCCGATGAGCAGCACGTCACGCACGCCGGGGGCGATCGTCGTGGCGAAGTCGATGGCCCCGAAGCGCTCGAGCACGCTGCCGGCCCGGCCCAGCTTGTAGAAGATCTGGAGGTACTCCAGCAGCGCCGCCTTGGCGTCGACGGCCAGGCCGAAGACCTCACCGCCGTTCTCCGCGTGGGCGATCCGCGCCTCGGTTGCCGCCAGCGGGGCGACGTCGAAGGTCTGGCTGATGCCCTGCCGCCCCTCGACCTCGGCGAGCAGCACCCGCTGCCCCTGGTCGGCCAGCGCCAGCGCCAGGGCTGCGGCCACCGTCGTCTTGCCGGTGCCACCCTTGCCGGTGACGATGTGCAGGCGCACACCCTCCCAGTCGGTGTCCCGCGCGGACGCGTTGCCAGCCATGACCGCGAGCCTAGCGAGCGCCGGCGAGCCCGCGTACGGCGTCCCGCACCTCGGCGAACGCCGGGTGCCCGGGGTCGATCAGCCCGAAGTGCTCACAGGCCGGTATGACGGTCAGCCGCACCGGTGCGTGCTCCCGCGGCGCACCCGCGGGCTGGCGCATCCACTGCTCGTAGGACCGGGACACCTCTACCGGCACGGTCTCGTCGTCGGCGCCGTGCAGCAGCACCACCGGGACCGCCGGGCTGAGCCGGGCCGGGTCGGCGGCGGCCCACGCGGCGTCGGTGGCGGCGTCCGGCTCCCCGCCCATGAGGCTCTGGGCCGCGTCCTCGCCCAGGTGCAGCCGGGCGGTCAGCGCCAGGTCGACGCAGCCGGCCAGCGACACCACCCCGGCGATGCCGTGCGCCCAGGGCTGCCCGGCCGCCCACGCGACGAGGTGGCCCCCGGCGGAGTGGCCCACGAGGACGACCGGGGAGGGGAGCCCGGCGTCGGCCCGGACGGCCGCGACGGCCGCGGCGACGTCCTCGGCGGTGCCCGGCCAGCCGCCACCCGGCATACCGACGCGGCGGTACTCCAGGACCGCCACGTGGAACCCGTCGTCGGCGAACGCCTGCGCCTCGCTGGCCGCGTGCGCCCGGTCGAACTCCGGCTGCCAGAACCCGCCGTGGACCACGACGACGGTGGCGTCGCGGGCCGTCCCGGAGGGCAGCCGGACGTCGTACACCTGGGCCGGGTCGGGTCCGTAGGCCTCGGTGCGGGCCGGCGGGGGAGCGGTCCTGGACAGCACCGCGCGCGGGTCGTTGGTCACGGAAGGCATCGTGCCAGTGGCCGCTAGAGTGCGCCCATGCGCAAATGGGAGTACGCCACGGTGCCGTTGATCGTGCACGCCACCAAGCAGATCCTCGACCAGTGGGGCGAGGACGGCTGGGAGCTGGTGCAGGTCCTGACGGGCCCCGACGGCAACGGTCTGGTGGCTTACCTGAAGCGGGAGAAGGCCTGATGAGCTTCCAATTCGACAGCGAGCGGGCATCGCAGCGAAGCGAGGAGCGGAACGAGCGCGGAGGAGCGGAATGAGTTCAGTCGAGAAGCGCCTGGCCGAGCTGGGCCTGGACGTCCCCGACGTGCCCGCCCCGGTGGCGGCCTACGTCCCCGCGGTGCGCGACCGCAACTACATCTACACCTCCGGCCAGCTGCCGATGGTCTCCGGCCAGCTGGTCCAGACCGGCAAGGTCGGCGACGGCCACGGCCTCGTGCCGGCCGACGACGCCAAGAAGCTCGCCGAGATCTGCGCGCTCAACGCCATCGCCGCCGTGAAGTCCCAGGTCGGCGACCTCGACAAGGTCACCCGCGTCGTCAAGGTCGTCGGCTTCGTCGCCAGCGACCCCTCCTTCACCGGCCAGCCCGGCGTCATCAACGGCGCCAGCGAGCTGCTCGGCAAGGCCTTCGGCGACGCCGGCGTCCACGCCCGCTCTGCCGTGGGTGTCGCGGTGCTCCCCCTCGACGCTCCCGTCGAGGTCGAGATCACCGTCGCAGTGCGTGACTGAGGGCCTCGCGGAACGCTGAGGTCGCCAGCTCCACCAGCAGCCGGAGCGCGTCCTCGTTGTCGAGGTCGATGACCGGGTCCTGCCGCTGGCCGTCCGCGAACTCGTGCGCGAGACGGCCGGCGGTGATCCCCAGCCCGCCGAGGCTGCCCGCCTTGGCGTCGTGCAGGTAGAGCGCGTTGACGAGGGCGGCGAGCACGGCGTCGGCGTGGACGTTGCCCGCCTCGTCGCGGATCATCACGCCGAGCGTCACCAGCTCCTCGAGGCTGCCCGGGCGCTGCCGGTCCATCACCGAGATCATCATCGGGTCGATGGTGACGGCGCTGTCGAGCCGGCGCCGGCCGGCGGGGGCGTCGCGCTCGACCATCGCCCGCAGCAGCCGGGCGATCTCGACCTGCACGAGGTCGCGGCTGGCCAGCGAGGAGATGAGCGCCAGCGGGAAGCCGTGGTCGACGAACGCCTTGACCATGCGCAGCTGGGCCATGTGGCGCTGGTCGTAGTAGCCGGTGCGGCCACGCACCGTGGGGGCGTCGAGCAGGCCCTTGGTGCGGTAGAGGCGGAGCGTGCGCTCGGTCAGGCCCGTGGCCTCGGCCAGCTCCTCGATCGTGTACTCCCGCCCCATGCGTCGATCGTGCCACCCGTGCGCCTCTGCCGGATGCCGATTGCCGCCCTAGGATCGGGGGCGTGAGGCGAGACTTCCCGCTCGGCAGCGCTCCGGCGCTGGTCGAGCGTGCCCAGGACTGGCTCGGCCGTGACGCCGCGGCCCACGACCCGGTCGCCCCCCGCAGTGCCGCGACGGTGCTCCTCGTGCGGGACGGCCAGCACGGGGTCGAGGTGTTCATGCTGCGGCGGGTGGCGACCATGGAGTTCGCCCCGCGGATGATGGTCTTCCCCGGCGGGGGCGTCGACCCCCGTGACGCCGACCCGTCGCTGCCGTGGGCCGGGCCGTCCGCGCAGGAGTGGGGCCGGGTGCTCGGCGCCGACGAGACCACCGCCCGCGAGCTGGTCGCCGCGGCCGTGCGTGAGGTGTTCGAGGAGTGCGGGGTGCTGCTGGCCGGCCCCGACGCCGACAGCGTGGTGGACGACGTCAGCGGCACGGACTGGCAGGCCGACCGGGCCGCCCTGCTCTCTCGCGAGGTGTCGCTGTCCGAGCTGCTCGCGCGACGGGGGCTGGTGCTGCGCTCGGACCTGCTGCGCGCCCGGGCCCACTGGATCACCCCGGAGTTCGAGAGCCGGCGCTACGACACCCGCTTCTTCGCCGCCGAGCTGCCCGAGGGGCAGGTGCCCGACGACGCGACCAGCGAGGCCGACCACGCGGCCTGGGTCGACCCGGCAGAGCTGCTGCGCGACTACCACCGCGGCGAGGCACTCATGCTCCCGCCGACCGTGGTCAACGTGGAGGAGGTCGCCGCCGCGCGCTCCGCCGACGAGTTCCTGCGCGAGGAGCTGCCGATCTCCCCGGTCATGCCGGTCCTGACGCCCACCGAGGAGGGCGTCATGCTGCGCTGCGAGCTGCCGGTATGACGGGCGGCTGGCAGGGCGGCCCGGTCACCCCGCGCGCCACGTGCGTGCTCGCCGGCAACCCCGGACCGATGACGCTGGACGGCACCAACACCTGGGTGCTCTCCGAGCCGGGCTCCAACGGCTGCGCCGTGGTCGACCCCGGCCCGCTCGACGAGGCGCACCTGCGCCGGGTGCTGGACGTCGTGGCCGCCCGCGGGACCCGGGTCGAGCTGGTGCTGCTGACCCACCACCACCTCGACCACGCCGAGTCCGCCGCGCACTTCGCCGAGCTGACCGGTGCGCCGGTGCGGGCCCTGGGTGACGGGCTGGCTGACCGTGACCGGCTGGAGGTGGGCGGCCTGGAGCTGTCCGTCGTGGCCACCCCCGGCCACACCGCCGACTCGCTGTCCTTCCTGCTGCCGGAGGACAACGCGCTGCTCACCGGCGACACCGTGCTCGGCCGGGGGACCACCGTGGTGAGCCACCCCGAGGGGCGGCTCGCGGCATACCTGGACTCGCTGGAGCGGATCGCGGCCATGACCAACTCGGGGCAGGTGGAGACGATCCTGCCCGGGCACGGCCCGACGGTGCAGCACGCGGCGCAGGCGGTCTGGTACTACCTCGAGCACCGGCGTGAGCGGCTCGGCCAGGTGCGGGCGGCGCTGGCCGACGGGGCCAGCGACGCCGACGCGGTCGTCGCCCGGGTCTACGCCGACGTGCCGGAGGAGCTGCGGCCGGCAGCCCGGCTGAGCGTGCTCGCCCAGCTGGACTACCTGCGCGCGAAGGGCCTCAGCGGCCGCAGCTCCTGAGTCGGGTCAGCGCGCGCGGCGCTTGAGCCGCTCGACGTCGATGAGGATGACGGCGCGGGCCTCGAGCTTGATCCAGCCGCGGGTCGCGAAGTCGGCCAGCGCCTTGTTGACCGTCTCGCGGGAGGCGCCGACGAGCTGGGCCAACTCCTCCTGGGTCAGGTCGTGCGCGACGAGGATGCCCTCCTCGGCCGGGCGGCCGAAGCGGCTCGACAGGTCGAGCAGGGCCTTGGCGACGCGGCCGGGCACGTCGGTGAAGACCAGGTCCGCCAGGGTCTCGTTGGTGCGGCGCAGGCGGCGGGCCAGCGCGGCCAGCAGGGTGGCGGCGACCTCGGGACGGTCGGTGAGGAAGGCCTGGAGGTTGTCGTGGCCGAGCCCGATGAGCTGGGTCTCGGCGACCGCGGTGGCCGTGGCGGTGCGCGGGCCGGGGTCGAACAGGCTCAGCTCGCCGAACATCTCGCCCGGGCCGAGGATCGCCAGGAGGTTCTCGCGGCCGTCGCTGCTGGTGCGGCCGAGCTTGATCTTGCCCTCGCGGATCACGTAGAGGCGATCTCCCTGGTCACCCTCGTGGAAGAGGATGTCGCCGCGCTCGAGGCGCGAGGAGGTCATCGACTGCTGCAGGGCGGTCGCGGCCTCGTCATCGAGGGCTGCGAAAAGGGGCGCCTTCTTCACGACATCGTTGTCCACGGCCGACAGTGTGCCATGCGGGCCACCGCGGGGAAGCCCGCGTCACCGCGGCCCTCTAGGCTGGGTCCGTGTCCGTGAACCCCCGCGTCGAGACCCCCGTGGCCCTGACCAGACGGGCACGGAAGATCTACCGCGCCCTGCTGGAGCGCTACCCCTATGCCCACTGCGAGCTCGACTTCACCACTCCCCTCGAGCTGCTGGTCGCCACCGTGCTGTCGGCCCAGACCACCGACGTGCGGGTCAACCTGGTCACGCCGACCCTGTTCGCGAAGTACCGCTCGGCCGCCGACTACGCCGGCGCCGACCGGGGCGAGCTGGAGACGATGATCCAGTCGACCGGCTTCTACCGCGCCAAGACCGACGCGCTGATCAAGCTGGGACAGGCCCTGGTCGAGCGGTTCGACGGCGAGGTGCCCGGCAAGCTGGAGTCCCTCGTGACCCTGCCCGGTGTCGGGCGCAAGACCGCCAACGTGGTGCTGGGCAACGCCTTCGGGGTGCCGGGCATCACCGTCGACACCCACTTCGCACGGCTCTCGCGCCGGTTCGGCTGGACCGCCGAGGAGGACCCGGTCAAGATCGAGCACGCCGTCGGCGCGCTCATCCCGCGCAAGGACTGGACGATGCTGTCCCACGTCGTGATCTTCCACGGCCGGCGCACCTGCCACGCCCGCAAGCCCGCGTGCGGTGCCTGCCCGATCGCGCGCTGGTGCCCCTCCTACGGTGAGGGCGAGACCGACCCGGCCAAGGCTGCCAAGCTGCTGAAGTACGAGCTCGCCCCGGACGCCTCGTGACCGTTCCCGTCGCCGGCTCCCCGCGGCCGGCCTGGATGACCCACCTCGTCCGGACACTGGCCGAGACCCCCGCCGAGCGCTTCAGCCGGTTCCTGCCCCCGGACGAGGGTGGACGGCAGTCCGCCGTGCTCATCCTCTTCGGGCCCTCGCCCTTCGGCGGCGAGGACGTGCTGCTCACCGAGCGGCACCACGGCATGCGCTCCCACGCCGGGCAGGTGTCCTTCCCGGGCGGCTCGCTCGACCCCGACGACGAGGGCCCGGTGAGCGCGGCGCTGCGGGAGGCCCGCGAGGAGGTCGGCCTCGACCCGTCGGGAGTCGACGTGGTCGCCGAGCTGCCGGCGCTCTACCTGCCCCCGAGCGACTTCGTCGTGACCCCCGTCCTGGCGTGGTGGTCCGACCCGCACGACATCGACACGGTGAGCGACCTGGAGGTGGCCCGGGTGGTGCGTGCCCCGCTCGCCGAGCTCACCGACCCCGCGCGCCGGTTCACCGTCACCCACCCCAGCGGCTTCGTCGGGCCGGCGTTCGACGTCGACGGCCTGCTCGTGTGGGGCTTCACGGCCAACCTGCTGGCGACCGTCCTCGAGCTCGCCGGGCTGGAGCAGGACTGGGACCGCGACCGGCGACGTCCGCTGCCCGAGCGCTTCACCCGAGAGTGGCGGCGCCGAAACTCCGAGGAAAGCACGACGTGATCGGTTTCCTGCCCGTGGTCGACCTGGTGCTGGTGGTGGTGCTGGTCAGCTACGCCATCACCGGCTACCGCCAGGGCTTCGTCATCAGCGTGATGTCGCTCGTCGGCTTCCTCACCGGAGGAGCCGTCGGCATGTGGTTGCTGCCGCTGCTCATCCAGAACTGGGACGCCGTGGCCCAGGTCTCCGTGCTGCGCACCGGCCTGCTCGTCTTCGGCGTCTTCGTGCTGGCCTCGATCGGCCAGGCCATCGCGGTCAACCTCGGCTCGCGGATGCGCTCCCAGGTGCACGGCGAGCAGGCACGCAAGGTCGACTCGGTGCTCGGGTCGGTCGCCGTGCTCGTCGCCGTCTCGGTGCTGGTGTGGTTCATCGCGGGCGCCGTCCGCGGAGGCGCTCCCGCCCCCATCGCGCGCGCCATCGGCGAGTCCCGCATCCTGCGGGTCATCGACGGCGTCGTGCCGCCGCAGACCTCCAGGCTGTTCGCCGGGTTCCGTGGCGTGCTCGACCGTGAGGGCTTCCCGCGGGTGTTCGAGGGCGTCGGCGCCGAGCCGATCATCCCCATCGCCCCGCCGGACGACGGCATCGCCAAGGGCCGGGCCATCTCCGCGGTGTCCGGCTCGATCGTCAAGATCACGGGGGTCGCCGAGGCATGCAACCGCGGTCAGGAGGGCAGCGGCTTCGTCTACGCCCCCCAGCACGTGGTCACCAACGCCCACGTCGTCGCCGGTGTCGACGAGCCGCACGTGCGCATCGGCGGGTCCGGCCGCTCCTACGTCGCGCACATCGTCGTGCTCGACCCCAAGCGCGACCTCGCCGTCCTCGACGTGCCGGGCCTGCCGGCCGCCCCGCTGCGCACCGGTGAGGCACTCGGCCGGGGCGAGGGCGCTGCCGTCGCCGGCTTCCCCCTCGACGGGCCCTACCGCGTCGACGCCGCCCGCATCCGCGACGTGCTCAGCGCCCGCGGTGCCGACATCTACGGCGACCCCGGCACGGTGCGTCAGGTCTACTCGCTGTTCGCCCGGGTCGAGCCCGGCAACTCCGGCGGCCCGCTGCTCGACCCGTCGGGCAAGCTCGTGGGCGTGGTCTTCGCCAAGTCCCTCGACGACGACGTCACCGGCTACGCCCTGACCCTGGCCGAGGCCAAGCCGGTCTTCGACGCGGGCCGGACGGCCACGAGGACCGTCTCCAGCGGCGGGTGCGCGGCCGGCTGACCCGCCCATCCTCGCGGGAGCCCTGGGGATCAGGTCGCGGGCGTGCGCGGCGCCGCGGTGTGGGCCAGCCAGCGCAGCAGCAGCCGGTTGACCTCCTGCGGGGCCTCCTCGGGCAGGAAGTGCCCGACGCCGGCGAGGAAGTGCTCCTCGAACGGTCCGCTGACGTGACGGCGTGACCCGGTGGCCGCCGACGCCACGACCGCGCCGTCGTCGACGCCGTGCAGGTGCAGCACCGGCACCTCGACCGGCCGGCGCAGCCGTGCGGCGAACCGCCGCCCGTCCAGGCGCAGCTGCGAGCGGACCACCCAGCGGTAGTACTCCGCCGCGGAGTGGGCCACGAACGGGATGGCCATCGCCTCGCAGTAGCGCGCGGCCTCCTCGTCGCCGGGCCAGGCGTTCTCGGGCGAGGACCAGTGCCGCAGCAGCCGCTCGACGTAGTCGGGGCCGCTGGTCATCTGCCGCTCGGGGACGAAGGGGCGCTGCAGGCCGCCGAGGTAGGCGTTGGCGCGCATCTGGCCCGGGTCGGTGAACGAGGCGCGGCGCAGCACCAGCGGGTGCGGCATGCCCAGTGCCGCGACGGCCCGGGTCACCGAGGGCTGCATGGTCGGCATGGACCAGGCGATCCACCCGCCCCAGCCGTGCCCGGCCACGACCGCCTCGGTCTCGCCGAGGGAGCGGATCATGCTGGCCACGTCGGCGGCCAGGGTGAAGGTGTCGTAGCCGCGCGGGGGCTTGTCCGAGCCGCCGTAGCCGCGCAGGTCCATCGCCGCCGCGCGGTAGCCGGCCTCGGCCAGCGCCGTCATCTGGTGCCGCCAGGCCCACCAGAACTGGGGGAAGCCGTGCAGCAGCAGCACCAGCGGACCCTCGCCCATCTCGGCCACGTGGAACCGGGCACCGTTGGCCGCGACGAGCCGGTGCTCCCACGGGCCGTCGACGAGCACGGTTGACGCGTCGTTGCTCATGGTGCGGTCAGGCCTTCGGGTGGGTCGGAGGAGGAACAGGGGACGTCAGTGGCCGGGCTTGATCGCGGCGATGGTGTCCTGCGTGGACTTGATGGTGCGCTCGGGCTTGCCCTGGATCTTCTGGAAGGCCGACCTGGCGACCAGCACGCAGATGGCGCCGATGACCAGCAGCGCGACGGCGACGATGAGGAACGCCAGCCACGGGGACAGGCCGGCCGCGACGAGGCCGTAGGCCGCCGAGATGAGCAGCAGGATCAGCGCGAGGAAGGCGAACACCCCCGCGATCGCCACGAGTGCACCCCCGGAGGCGGCCTTCTTGGCGTCGGCGGTGATCTCGGCCTTGGCGAGGTCGATCTCGCTCTTCACGATGGCGGACATGTCCTGGGTAGCGCTCGCGACGAGCTGACCCAGCGTGCGCTCGGTGGAGCCGTTGCTGGTGGCCGCGGGACCGCTGCCGGTGGCGGTGGGGCCGTTGCTGGTGGCCGTCATCGATGTCACCTCCGTGGTCGGTGGCCTGGGGAGTCCCCCTGACACGCCACGACCCTATCGGCCCGGGCCTCCGTCGGCGCGGTCCGACGGGCTCGCGAAGACGTCGGGCACCCCGTCGTGGTCGGCGTCGACCTCCTCGGCCTCGCACAGCAGCCGGTAGTGCCGGTTGCGCAGCCGCAGCGCCACGGTGGCCACCACGGCCGCGGTGAGCGACCCGGCCAGCACCGCCAGCTTGATGTGCTCGTCCCGCGGGGACCCCGGCCCGTAGGCGAGCTCGCCGATGAGCAGCGACACGGTGAAGCCGATCCCGGCCAGCAGGGACAGCCCGAACACGTCGGCCCAGGCCAGGTCGCTGTCGAGCTCGGCCCGGGTGAACCGCGCGAACCCCCACGTGCCGCCGAACACCCCGAGCATCTTGCCCAGGACCAGCCCGACCACGACCCCGATGGCGGCCGGGTCACCCAGGGCGTCACCGAGCCCGCCGCCGACGACGGTCACCCCGGCGGCCATGAACGCGAACACCGGCACGGCGAACCCGGCGGAGAAGGGTCGCAGCCGGTGCTCGAACCGGTCCGCGAGGGTATGCCGGCCCGCCCCGTCCCTGGGGCCGGTCCGGACCGGGACGAGCAGCCCCATGGTCACCCCGGCGACGGTCGCGTGGATGCCGCTGGCGTGCACCAGGGCCCACGCGAGGAACGCCACCGGCACCAGCAGCCACCAGCGGTCGACCCGCCGGTGGACGAGGAACCCGAACAACGCCAACGGGACCAGTGACAGCAGCAGGGCAGGCACATTGAGGTGGTCCGTGTAGAAGAGCGCGATGATCGTGATCGCCACGAGGTCGTCGACGACGGCCAGGGTGAGCAGGAACGAGCGCAGGGCCGACGGCAGGTGCGTGTTGATCACCGCCAGGACCGCGAGGGCGAAGGCGATGTCGGTCGCGGTCGGCACCGCCCAGCCGCGCAGGACGTCCCCGCCGACGGGGCCGACCGCCTGGGAGGTGACCGCGAAGAGCACCGCGGGCAGGGCGACCCCGCAGAGGGCGGCCGCGATCGGCAGGGCCGCCTTGGCCGGGTCGGCGAGGTCGCCGACGACGAACTCGCGCTTGAGCTCGACCCCCGCGACGAAGAAGAACACCGCGAGCAGCCCGTCGGAGGCCCACTGCGCCAGGGTCAGGTCGAGGTGCAGGGACGCCGGGCCGACGCGCAGGTCCCGCAGCGCGGCATACGCCTCGCTCCACGGGCTGTTGGCCCAGACGATGGCGACCACCGCGGCGACGAGCAGCAGGATGCCGCCGACCGTCTCGGTGCGCAGGGCGCCGGTGACGCGCTGCACCTCTGGCCACGTCGAGCGACGCAGGAGCCGGGGGCGGAGCGGGGGTGTGGTCACGGTGTGGCCTTCCGCATCAGGGGTCGGTGGACAATGCCGACCAGGCTTCCCGGCGCACCGCAGCCAGTTTATCGGTGGCGGGCATACCGTTGCTGTCATGAGCAACGTGGCCACCGCCGACCTGTATGCCGGGTGCCCCGACCGGGAGTCCAGCCCCGGCCTCGTGCTCCAGCGCTACGACGCCATCCACGCCATGATCAGCCCCCGCAACGAGGTGCTGCGGCTGCTGCCGCACCGGGAGCGGCGCATGGTCGGGGCGTGGTGCTTCGCCGACATCTACGGCCCCACTGACGTGCGCGGGCAGGAGGGCATGTCGGTGCCGCCGCACCCGCACATGGGGCTGCAGACGGTCAGCTGGCTGGTCCGCGGCACCGTGCTGCACCGCGACAGCCTCGGCACCACCGCCCTGGTCGAGCCCGGTCGGGTCGCGGTGATGACCGCCGGGCACGGCATCGCCCACTCCGAGAACTCCCCGCCCGACCACGGCCCGGTGCTGCACGGTGCCCAGCTGTGGGTCGCCCTGCCCGAGCACGCCCGGCACGACGGGCGCGCGTTCACCCTGCACGAGCCGGCGCCGGTGCTCGAGGCCGACGGCCTGCGCGCCCAGGTGTTCATCGGCGCCCTGGGTGACGTCGTCTCGCCGGCGCAGGGCGTGACCCCGCTGCTCGGCGCCGAGCTGGCACCGGCCGCCCCGGGGCGGCGCGCCGGGCGCCTGCCGCTGGACCCGGCATACGAGCACATGCTCATCCCGCTCGCGGGGGAGGCCCGGGTCGGGCGGACGGTCGTCGAGGCCGGGCAGGCGCTCTACCTCGGGCTGCAGCGGGACGAGCTCGACCTGGCGCTGTCGGCGGACGCGCGGGTGCTGCTGCTCGGCGGCGTGCCGTTCGAGGAGGAGATCGTCATGTGGTGGAACCTCGTGGGCCGCACCCACGAGGAGATCGAGCAGGCCCGCCGGCAGTGGAACGGCCACGAGGACCGCTTCGGCGAGGTGTCGCACTACCCCGGGCCGGAGCGGCTCTCCGCGCCGGAGCTGCCGCACGTGCGGCTGCGCCCCCGCGGCCGGGTGTCCTGACGGCGCCGCACCGGTGGCCGGAGGCTGAAGCCTGCGTGAACCTCCTTGCGCCGCAACCGTCCTGACGCCTGGAGGACACCTGCGCCGGTCACCGTGGAGGCATGTCCTACGGCGCAGAGACGGGCCCGCTGGCGATCGCGCACCGCGGGGGAGGGGGCCTGGCCCCGGAGAACACGCTGGCGGCGTTCGCGCGGGCGACCGCGCTGGGGGTGCGCTACCTGGAGACCGACCTGCGGCCGACCTCCGACGGGTCGCTGGTCTGCTTCCACGACGAGACCCTGGAGCGGGTGACCGCCGCCCGCGGCCGGGTCGCCAGCCGGACGGTGCGCGGCGTGCGCTCCCTGCGGGTGGCCGGGGTCGAGCAGGTGCCGACCCTGGTCGAGGCGCTGGAGGCCTTCCCCGAGGCGCGGTTCACCGTGGACCTCAAGGATGCGGCCGCGATCGCCCCGCTGGTGCGGGTGCTGCGCCGGCCCGGGGTGGCCGAGCGGGTCTGCGTCGCCGGCGCGTGGGACGGCTGGCTCGGGTTCGTCCAGCGCGAGGTGCCGGCGGTGACCACGGCCCTGGGCTGGCGCTCGCTGACCGCGCTGGTCGCCTGCGCCCGGGCGGGGGTGCGCCCACCGCGCGCCGTGGCGACCGGGGCGTTCGCCCACGTGCCGGTGCGCCTCGGGCTCGTGCCGGTCTTCGTCGCGCGGCTGGTGCAGATGGCCCACGACATCGGGGTGCGGGTGGTGGTGTGGACCGTCGACGACCCGGCCGCGATGGGGCGCTTCCTCGACCTCGGCGTGGACGGGGTGATCTCCGACCGGCCCGACCTGCTGCGGGAGGTCCTCATCGCCCGCGGCCAGTGGGCTCCCATGCCCCAGGCTCAGGTATGCCGCGTGCGGACGTCCGCACGCGGCATACCTGAGGGTGCTGCCGGGTCAGTCCTCGGAGGAGCCTGAGGACAGGCCGGACTTGATCAGGTCCATGACCGTCGAGTCGGCCAGCGTCGTGACGTCGCCGACCTCGCGGTTCTCGGCCACGTCGCGCAGCAGGCGCCGCATGATCTTGCCCGAGCGGGTCTTGGGCAGCTCGGCCACCACCATGATCTGGCGCGGCTTGGCGATCGGGCCGATCTCCTTGGCCACGTGGTTGCGCAGCTCCTGCACCGTGGCCTCGCCCTCGTCGCGGGCGTCGCTGCGCAGGATGACGAACGCGCAGACCGCCTGGCCGGTGGTCTCGTCGGTGGCGCCCACGACCGCGGCCTCGGCGACGCTGGGGTGGGACACCAGCGCCGACTCGATCTCGGCGGTGGACAGGCGGTGGCCCGAGACGTTCATGACGTCGTCGACGCGGCCGAGCAGCCAGATGTTGCCGTTGGCGTCGTACTTCGCGCCGTCGCCGGCGAAGTAGTACTTGTCGCCGAAGCGGCTCCAGTAGGTCTCCTTGTAGCGCTCCTGGTCGCCCCAGATGCCGCGCAGCATCGACGGCCACGGCTTGGTGAGCACGAGGTAGCCGACGGCCTCGGGGTCGTGCAGCGGCTTGCCCTCGTCGTCGAGGATCTCGGCGCTGATGCCGGGGATCGGGCGCTGCGCCGAGCCGGGCTCGAGGTCGGTGACGCCGGGCAGCGGGCTGATCATGATCGCGCCGGTCTCGGTCTGCCACCAGGTGTCGACGATGGGGGCGCGGTCTCCGCCGATGTTCTTGCGGTACCAGAGCCACGCCTCGGGGTTGATCGGCTCGCCGACGGAGCCGAGCAGCCGCAGCGAGGACAGGTCGTACTTCGCCGGGATGTCCTCGCCCCACTTCATGAACGTGCGGATCGCGGTGGGCGCGGTGTAGAGGATGGAGACGCCGTACTTCTGCACGATCTCCCACCAGCGGCCCTGGTGCGGGGTGTCGGGGGTGCCCTCGTAGAGGACCTGCGTCGCGCCGTTGGCCAGCGGGCCGTAGACGATGTAGGAGTGGCCGGTCACCCAGCCCACGTCGGCGGTGCACCAGTAGACGTCGGTCCCAGGGTGGACGTCGTGCACGACCGCGTTGGTGTAGGCCGTCTGGGCCAGGTAGCCACCGCTGGTGTGGAAGATGCCCTTGGGCTTCCCCGTGGTGCCGCTGGTGTAGAGGATGAACAGCGGGTGCTCGCTGTCGTGCGGCTGCGCCTCGTGCTGGTCGCTGGCGCTGTCGACGACGTCGTGCCACCACACGTCGCGCGCGTCGTCCCAGGCGACCTCGCCCTCGGTGCGCTTGACGACGAGGACCTTCTCGACTGGGGAGTCGCCGCCGCTGACGGCCTCGTCGACGGCCGGCTTGAGCGGTGCCGGCTTGCCGCGGCGGAACTGCCCGTCGGTGGTGACCACGACCCGGGCCTGCGCGTCGGCGATGCGGGTGCGCAGGGCGTCGGCGGAGAACCCGCCGAAGACCACCGAGTGGGGTGCGCCGATGCGGGCGCAGGCCAGCATGGTGAAGACCGTCTCGGGGATCATCGGCATGTAGATCGCGACCCGGTCGCCCTTGCGCACGCCGAGGGACTCCAGGGCGTTGGCCGTCCTGCACACCTCGCGCAGCAGCTCGGCGTAGGTGATCGTGCGGGTGTCGCCGCCCTCACCCTCGAAGTGGATCGCGACCCGGTCGCCGTTGCCTGCCTCGACGTGCCGGTCGACGCAGTTGCGGGCCACGTTGAGCTGCCCGCCGACGAACCACTTCGCGAACGGCGCGTTGCTCCAGTCCAGCGTCGTGTCGAAGTCCTTGTCCCACGTCACGTAGCGGTGGGCCTGCTCGGCCCAGAACGCCTCGTGGTCGGTGGCCTGGTCGTAAAGGGGGGCCTCACCGTTGGCCTGCGCCGTGAACTCCGGGGTCGGGCTGAACGTGCGGCTCTGCGTCGGGGTCGATGGCGTCGGGTCGGTCACGGGGTCCTCCTGGGGATCAAGGCGCGTACGACGACACTCAACCCCGTTGCGCGTGAGGCTTCAACCGATGTCGGGCGTGGCGCGTGGGGCTGGTGCGTCGCCCGGCGCCTCGCCCGGTGCTGGCCGGTCGCGCCGACCGGTAGCCTCCCGCCATGACGGAGCGGACAAAGGGGACGACCGCGACGCTGGCGGGGCAGGTGCGCGAGCAGTTCTCGTGGCTGCCGCGGGTGCTCGTGGTCGCGGCGGTGCTCGTGCTGGCCTGGGGCTGGTGGGCGCTGGCGTTCCTGGCCTCGACGCGCTCGTCCCTGACCGGCAGCACCGAGGTCTGGCCGCCGCACCTGCCGGTTCTGCTGACCCAGTTCAGCCTCGCGGTGTTCGGCCCGGTCGGCGCCTCGATCGTGGTCATGGTCGTGCTGCGCCGGGCCGGGCTCGCGCTGCTCTCGGTGCTCCTGGGCTACGGCGTCGCGCTCTGGTTCACCCTGCGGGGCGCCCCGGGACTGGTCGCCGCTGACCCGACCGAACGCAAGATCATGCTCGTCACCGTCGGGCTGGCCGCGATCCTCGGCCTGGCGCTGGGGGTCATCGCCACCCGCGGGCCGCAACGCCTGGGCTTCATCGGGGTGCTGGCGCTCGCCCCGGTCACCGGTCTGCTGGTGACGCTGCTGCACCTGGGTGACGCCGGCACCTGGCTCGGCCGGGTGCTCGTGGCGGCGCTGCTGGTGCTCATCGCGTGGCGCCGGTGGACCGGCGTGCTGCTGTGGCCGCTGTTCGTGCTCTGGTTCTGGCTGGTCGAGGTCGCCCAGCAGACGCTGCGCTACGGCGCCGAGACCCTGCGCCACCCGGGCGGCCACCGGGTGAACCTGCAGCTGGTGCTGGAAGCCATGACCGACTTCCTGCGCAACGCCTGGGAGGTGCTGGCGTCCAACGCCTGGAGCTTCCTGTGGCCGGCGATCCTGCTCGCCGCCGTGGTCCTCGCCTGGCGGCGCGCGTGGCCCGGCGTGATGGACCGGGCGGCCAAGCTGCCGCTGCCGGCACGCAAGCCCGCCACCGGCAACGGTGAGCCGGCCCCCGAAGGCGACTGACCGGCATACCGCAGACCTGACGCGGGCCGCGTCCCCACGAGGGGGACGCGGCCCGCAGCCGGTATGCCGGGTGGCTCAGCCCGCGTGCGCGGTCACCGCGTCGAGGGCGTCGGTGATGCCCTCGCCGTAGAACGCGTTGTCGTCGGTGCTGCCGGTGCAGCGGGTGTCCGTCGGGCACGCGTGGTCGTCGGCCTCGCCGCGCAGCATCGCGATGAGCTGGGCCGGGGAGGCGTCGGGGTGGGTGGACTTCAGCAGTGCGAGGACCCCCGCGACGTGCGGGGAGGCCATCGAGGTGCCGCTGAGCAGGGCGTAGCCGCCACCGGGCCAGGTGGACAGGATCCGCGAGCCGGGGGCGGCGACGTCGATGACGCCCTCACCGAAGTTGGAGTAGCTCGCCTTGTCCGTCGTCTGGGTCAACGCCGACACGGTGGCCACGCCCGGCAGCTCGGTCGGGATGTCGTGGCAGCCGTTGTTGATCGTCCGGGTGACCGGCGTGCTGTCGTCGGGGCTGGTGCTGTCGGTCGTCTTGTGGGCCAGGTCGTAGTTGCTGTTGCCCGCGGCGGCGGCGCTGACCACGCCCTGCTTCTCCGACCAGGCGACGGCTCGGCGGACCGCCTCCATCGCGGCGGCCTGGTCCGGCTGGTCGTCGCAGTAGAACTGGAACGGGTCCACGTAGTAGCTGTTGTTGGTGACGTCCATGTGCTTCAGGCCGGCCCACATGAAGCCGCAGACGGCGTACTCGGGGTAGATGTAGCCGTCGTCGCTGACCACCTTGACCGAGGCGAGGCGCACGTTCGGTGCGACCCCGACGATGCCGATCCCGTTACGGGCGGCGGCGATCGTGCCGGCCACGTGTGTGCCGTGGCCGCTGGTCGTGGGCAGCCAGCTGCTCGGGGTGGTGTCCGGCTTGCCGGCGTCGATGCAGCTCGCCGAGTTCGCGGCGTCGATGTTGGCCTTGAGGTCGGGGTGGCTGGCGTCGATGCCGCTGTCGAGGACACCCACGAGGACCTTGCGGGAGCCGTCGGTGACCTGGTGGGCCCGGTCGGCCTTGATCATGGCCATGTCCCACTGCTCGGCCTCGCGCGGGTCGGTCGCCGGGCCGGCGTCCTGGGCGTCGCCGGTGCTCATCTGGCCGGCGGACGCGTGCCGGGCCGCGGGTGCGCTGCTGCCGGGCGTGCCCTCCTTGACCGCGACGGTCCGGGTGGCGCCGACCGACTCCACGGCGTGGCCCTCGGCCAGGCGCACGACGTCGGCGCGGAACGCCGAGCGGGTGGAGTGGGCGACCACGACGCCGATCTCGGGCCAGGACTGGACCACGGTGCCGCCCGCGGCCTGCACGGCCCGCTCGACCAGCCGGGTCTGGCCGGGGTTGGCGTGCTTCGCGTTGAGCAGGTAGCTCATGAGCATGCCGTCGGGGGTCGCGATCGGCACGGGCGTCGAGGCGGGCTGGTCGGCGGCGGGCGAGGCCTGGGCCAGGCCGGCTCCGAGCAGGGACGTCGTCAGCGCGAGCGCCGCGGTGGCGGCCAGCGTCGCGGGGCGACGGGACAAGCGAGGTGACATGGGCACTCCGGTCATCGTGGGGCTGGGTCAGGCCCGCATCCGGTATGTCCGCAAGGCCCGTTTCGGACCCTAGGTCGCCCGGGACGCGCGTGGGTGCCCACACATCGCTTCCTGACCAACTCTTGAACCACCACCGCGCGGTGGTGGCTCGGCCGGGCGGTCGGTGCGGGCTGGCGGGCGGTGCGGGCCGGGCGGGCGGTGCGGGCCGGGCGGCGGCCGGACCCTAGGCTCGTGCCCGTGCCCGGACCTGCCGACTCCCTCGCCGCGCTCGCCGCCCTGCCCGGGGTGGACGAGGCCGCCACCGCCGCCCGCGAGGCGTGCACCGAGCTGCGCTGGCACCAGGCGCTGCGCCGGCGGATCCCCGAGGCGGCGGCCGAGTCCCGCGTCCGCGGGGCCCGTGCCAGTGCCGCTCTGGAGGGCGCCGAGGTCGACGTCGCCGTGGTCCGCGACCTGATGCGCGGTGCGCTGGCGTGGCCGACCGAGCCCGACCCGCTCGAGCAGGTGCTGCGCGGAGTGGTCCAGGCCACCGCCGAGACCGAGCACGTGCGTGGCCTCGTGGGGTCCGCGCCGCTGCAGGCGCTGGCCCGCCTGCACGTCGCGGGCGCCGCCGGGCTCGTCGCCCCCGAGCAGCTGGGCCGCCCCCGCCAGCCGGGGGAGGGCTGCGCCGAGCTGGTCGACCTCGGGCCCGCGCCGGACGCCGACGTCGTCTCGGCCCGGCTGGCCGGACTGGTCGAGCTGCTCACCGCCCTCGACTCTGCCCCCGCCGTCATCGTCGCGGCCCTCGTGCACGCCGAGATCGCCGTCGTGCGCCCCTTCGTGCGCGGCAACGGCGCCGTCGCGCGGGCCATGGAGCGGGCCGTGGTCCAGGCCAGCGGCCTCGACCCGACCGGCGTCGCGGTGCCCGAGGCCGGGCACGGCGCGCAAGGTGGGGCGGCCTACCTGGGTGCGCTCACGGCATACGGCACCGGCAGCCGCGAGGGGGTCGCGCTGTGGCTCACGCACTGCGCCCAGGCGGTCGTCACCGGGGCGCGTGAGGGGCAGCGGATCGCCGACGCGGTGCTGGCCGGCCGACTGGGCTGACGCCACGCCCGCCGGGGAAGTGCCTGCAAAGTCAAGTCTTTCGTTTGGCAGCGGGGGCGAGTAGACAGGTCCTGAGCCGACGGGCGGGAGCCCGACGACCACCGCGAAAGGCGCGGGCACCCACGCGCGGGCAGTCCACTGGTGGACCGATCGTGGCGGGCTTGTCCCACTGCGACAAACGTGTGCACGCCTGGTAACCCGTGGCGTTCGCGGTCGATGGCACCTCGTTCGCGAGGTGCCATCACCTTTTCCTGTGACTTTTGGGGCAAGGGTTTGCGCTCGGGCCCTGAGTGCACCACTATGGAACGTGCGCGCTCCCCTTCGGGGTCGAGCGCGCCAACGCACCAGCTCCTCCCCCCCGGAGCTTGGCGCGTTGACGGCCCCCGTTGTCCCCCCGACGGGGGCCGTCCCCTTTCTCCAGCCGGTTCCGTTCGGGTTGCTGCCCATCCGGACACCTCTCAGCCCGCGTTGTGGTGCAGATCCGGCCCAGGAACGCGGGCTGAGCCGTGTCCGGTGCGAGTCGCGCGTATGCCGTGAGCCGCCTTTGTCCACAAGCCCCCTCGCGTTCGTCCCACTGTCCACAGGCCCGCGGCGCCACCTGTCCTCGTGGATCGTCCCGCCTGAGGCTGGGCGACATGACAGCAGCTCACGTGATCGGCGTCGTCGGCGGTTCCGGCGGGGTCGGTGGCACCGTCCTCGCCGCCGCGCTCGCCACCCGGGCCGCAGCCACCGGCCGCACCGTCGCCTGTGTCGACGGCGACGTGCTCGGTGGGGGCCTCGACGTCACCTTCGGCCTCGAGCAGGAGCCGGGCCTGCGCTGGCCCGACCTTGCCGCCGCGCTCGGCCGGGTCGACGGCCCCGAGCTGCTGCGCCGGCTGCCGGCCACCGACGGGGTGGCGGTCCTGTCCTTCGACCGCACGAGACCGGCCGCGCCGGCTGACGAGGCGCGCGACGAGGTGCTGCGCGCGCTGAGGGCCTGCGTCGACGTCGTCGTGCTCGACCTGCCCCGTGCCGATGCGCCCTTCGGGCAGTCGCTGGCCGCCGTGGCGGACTCGCTGGTCCTGGTGTCCGGCGACGGGGTGCAGGCCCTGGCCGCCACCAGCGCCGCCGCGGAGTTCCTGAGTCACACCCATGACCAGCTGTGGCTGTGCGTGCGCTGCACCGGGCACGACGACGGGGTCGCCGAGTCGCTCGCGGTCGCGGTCGACCTGCCGCTGGTCGCCACGGTGCGGCACGACCCACGCCTCGATGCGGACCTGCTGCACGGCATCCCCCCGGGGTCGCGCTCGCGCGGCCCGCTGGCCCGGGCCGCCGAGACGGTGCTGGCCGCGTTGCTGCTGCCGGCCGAGCGGCGGGCCTCGTGACCGTCAGCGACCCCGTCTGGGAGCAGATCCGCCAGGGCCGACCGCCATCGGCCGCTGCCGTGGCCGACGTGCTCGGACCGGCGCGCGTGACGCTGGGGGAGCGCGGGCTCGAACGTGCCCGCGACGACCTCGCCGCGCAGGTGCTGGGCGCGGGTCCGCTCGAGCCGCTGCTGACCGACTCCCGGGTCACCGACGTCCTGGTCAACGCCGCCTCCGGGGTGTGGGTCGAGCGCGACGGGCTCCTCGCCCGGACCGGTGTCGACGTCGGGTCGGAGGCGCAGGTCCGCCGGCTCGCCGTCCGCCTTGCCGGTCTGGCTGGGCGACGGCTGGACGAGACCTGTCCGTGGGTCGACGGGCTGCTGCCCGGGGGCGTGCGGCTGCACGCGGTGCTCCCCCCGCTGGCGGCCGACGGCACCCACATCAGCCTGCGGGTGCCGCGCCGGGTCGCCCCGACGCTGACCGGGCTCGGCGAGCTGGGGGCGTTCGGGCCGGGCTGGTTGCCGGTCCTGCGTGCCCTGGTCCGCCGGCGCCGCGCGTTCGTCGTCACCGGAGGCACCGGCAGCGGCAAGACCACGCTCCTGGGGGCCCTGCTCGGTGAGGTCGACGGGGGTGAGCGACTCGTGGTCGTCGAGGACGTCCGCGAGCTGGCCGTGGACCACCCCCACGTCGTCCGCCTCCAGGCCCGGGCCGCCAACGTCGAGGGCCGCGGCGAGGCCACGCTGACCGCGCTGGTCCGACAGTCCCTGCGCATGCGTCCAGACCGGGTCGTCGTCGGGGAGGTGCGTGGCGGAGAGGTGCGTGAGCTGCTCACGGCGCTCAACACCGGACACGAGGGCGGCTGCGGCACCCTGCACGCCAACGCGTGCTCCGACGTCGTCGCCCGGTTCGAGGCGCTCGGCGCCCTGGCCGGCATGAGCCCCGCCGCGGTGCACGCCCAGCTGGTCAGCGCGATCCAGGTCGTGCTGCACGTCAGCCGGCCGGGTGGGCAGCGTCGCCTGGAGACGATCGGCGTCCTGCAGCGCGACGACGGCCGTGCTCCCGTGGTGGTCCCCGCCCTCGAGCGCGGTGCTGGCGGGGAGCCGCGACGCGCGGAGGGGTGGCCCCGGCTGGCCGCGACGTGCGGGTTGCCCGACGACGGCGACGGCTTCGGAGCGACGCGGTGAACGCGCTCATCGCGCTCGCCCTGGGCACGGCGGTGTTGCTGGCCGGTCGCCCGCCCACGCCGACGCTCTCGGTGCTGACCTCGCCCGCTGGTGCGCCTGCCGCCGATCCGCCCCGGCCGGCGGGCCGCCTGCCGCAGCGGGTCCGTGGCCTCCGGCACCGGAGGGCGGCGTGGCGGGACCGTGCGATCGCCCGCACGGTCCTCGCCCTGGTCGACGCCGTGGCGCCGGCGCTGGAGGCGGGGCTGGCACCGGCCGCGGCGTTCGTGATCGCCGCCGACTCGGTCACACCCGCGCAGGAGCCCCGACCCGGGCCCGCCGCGGCCTGGGTCCGGGCGGCCGGCAGCGCCGTCGCGCAGGGCGCACCGGTGTCCGCAGTCCTGCGCCGCGGCGCAGGCACCCTGGGCTCACGGGAGCTGGGGGTGCTGGCCGCCGCGTGGTCGCTGAGCGAGGAGACCGGCGGCCCGCTGGCCGACGCCGTGCGCACCGCGGGAGCGGTCGTGCGCGGCTCGATGGCCCAGCGGGAGCGCATGCTGGCCGCGGTCGCCGGGGCGCGCTCGACGATGAACATCCTCACGGTGCTGCCGATCGGGGGCCCGCTGATCGCCCTGGCCGTGGGGCTGGACCCGTCGAGGCTCTACCTCGGGTCCCCGCTCAACCAGGGCTGCCTCGTCATGGGCGTCGCGCTGGCCGTGGTGGGACGGGCCTGGGTGCGCCGGCTCGTCGCCGGAGCCGTCCGCGGGCCGGTGCTCTCGTGACGCCGCTCGAAGCGGTGCTGGTGACCCTGGCCGTCCTGCTCGTCTCGGCGCCTGCGCCGCGCCTGCCGCTGCGGACCGCGCTGCCAGAGCGGGCCCTCCGGGCCGCTCCGCCGCTGACGATGCCCGACGTGGCCGACACCCTCGACCTGCTGGCCCTGGCCCTGCGCGGGGGTGCGGGCATCGTCCAGGCCATCGATGCCGTGGCGGACCGGGTTGGCCCACCCGCGGCGGACCAGCTGCGCCGGGTCTCGGCCGCGCTGCGCTGGGGAGTGGAGGACTCCCGCGCCTGGTCGGCGGTCCCGGCCGCGTGGCAGCCGGCGGCCCGGGCGCTGCACATGGCGGCGACGGCCGGTGCCGCGCCGGCCGACCTGCTGCACATGGCCGCCGGTGACCTGCGCCGGGCCGAGGCCGCGCGGCTGGAGGTCGCGGCCTCCCGGCTCGGGGCGCGGGTGGTGCTGCCGCTCGGCCTGGCGTTCCTGCCGGCGTTCGCCCTCACGACCGTCGCCCCGGTCGTGCTCGCCCTCACCCACCAGGTCCTGGGCGCGTGAGGCCCGGTTCACGCCGGATCCCGGCACTCACCACGAAGGAGAAGACGCATGACACCTGCACTCACCCGCACCTACCGGGCCGTTCGCCGCAGGGTCGCCCTGACCGGCCAGGCCGGCATGACGACGGCGGAGTACGCCGTGGGGACCCTGGCCGCCTGCGCCTTCGCGGCGGTGCTCATCGCCGTCGTGCGCTCGGGGGCGATCAAGACGGCACTCTCGCACCTGATCACCACCGCCCTGGCGATCGCCTCGTGAGGTCCCGGCAGCGACGACAGGCGGGCATGGTCACGGCCGAGCTGGCGGTGGTCCTGCCTGTCGTCGTTGCCGTGCTCGCCCTGTCCCTGTGGGCGTTCGGGCTCGCCGTCGACCAGGTGCGGTGCGTCGACGCGGCCCGGGCCGGTGCCCGCGCGGCGGCGCGAGGGGACCCGGTCGACGCCGTGTCCTCACAGGTCCGGCGCGACGCGCCGGCCGGTGCCGTCGTGGCGGTCTCCGCCGGAGGTGGAGACGTGACGGTGTCGGTCACCGCGCCGGTGCGCAGGCTCGCAGGGCTGGTGCCGGTCGAGTGGCGCCCGTCCGCGAGTGCCACGGCCCGGCGCGAGGTCGAGGGAGGGCAACTGTGACCGCCACGGCCGGGCGGCGAAGGCGCCGGTGCGGCGAGCGGGGGTCCGCCACCGTGCTGGCGCTGGGTCTCTGCCTCGCTCTGGGACTGCTCACCGTCGCCGGCTGCGCGCTGCTGACGGCCGTCCTCGCCAGCCACCGGGCGCGGGCAGCCGCCGACCTCTCCGCCCTGGCCGCGGCCCAACGGTGGCTGGACGGGGCACCTGCCGACCTGGCCTGCGCCGAGGCGCGACGGGTCGCCGGGGCCAACGGGGCGACGGTGCAGACCTGTGCGCCGGTCGCCGACTTGGTCACCGTCATCGTGGTGGTGCCGGCCGGACGACTGGGCCCGGCCCGGGCCAGGGCACGAGCCGGCCCGGCACCGGTGGACGCCGGCTGACCGCCGGACGCGTCAGCCGCGCCGGCAGGTCAGGCGAGGGTCAGTCGACGTGACGGTCGGCCCGACGCTCCGCGCGGGTCTCCTCCGGCAGGACCGTCGTCTGGCCCGCGGTGTCGTCGAGGGGCCGGGTCGTGTCGTGGTGGGCCGGGCGCAGCGGGGTGGTCGCCCCGGCCTCGGCGGCCCGCGCGCGGGCGGCCTCCTCCTCGGCGGCGGTCGCGGCCTGCTCCTTGCGGAGCTGGCGCAGCTCCATCCGGCGGGCGACCTTGCGGCGCAGGCTCGAGACCACCAGCCACAGACCCAGGACCAGGAGCAGCAAGGCGGCCGCGCCGGCGAGGAACATCGCCAGCGGCGTCACCGAGACGTCGACGCCGGCAGCGCTGAGGTGGATGCTCGCCGAGCTGGACCCGACGGCGGCGGCGGCGAAGGCCACCGCGCTGAGGGCGACGACGATGAGGATCAGGCCGAGCAGGATCATGGGTGGGCCTCCTAGGTCAGGGTCCGGGATCCGTGGCTGTGACCCTAGCCCTCTCCGGCCCCGCGGTCCCCTCGGCGGCCAGCACGACCTCGAGCAGGGCGACCGCCCGGGCCTTGTCCAGCGGCTCGTTCCCGTTGCCGCACTTGGGTGACTGCACGCACGAGGGGCATCCCGTGGCGCACTCGCAGGCGGCGATCGCGTCGCGGGTCGCCGACAGCCACGTGCGCACCGCGTGGAAGCCCCGCTCGGCGAAGCCCGCCCCACCCGGGTGCCCGTCGTAGACCATGATCGTCGGCAGGCCGGTGTCCGGGTGCAGCGCGGTCGAGACGCCGCCGATGTCCCACCGGTCCGAGGTCGCGACCAGGGGCAGCATCCCGATCGCGGCGTGCTCGGCGGCGTGGGCCGCCCCGGGGATGTCCACCGGCTCGATGCCCGCCGCCGCGAGCAGATCCTCAGGCATGGTCCACCACACCGCCTTGGTGCGCAGGGCCCGCTCCGGCAGCTCCAGGGGGTGCTCCCCGAGGACCTCGCCGGAGGGCAGCCGGCGCAGGAACGCCGTCACCTGGGTGCGCACCTCGACCGACCCGAAGTGCACCTGCACCTCGCCCCAGTCGGTCTGCTGCTCCACCGCGCCGATGTCGAACGTGCTGACCGAGCGGGCCTGCGTCGACCAGCCGGGGTCGCCCTCGACCACGAGCGCCACCGACTCCGCCAGGTCCAGGTCGGTCACCACGAAGGTCCGTCCCTGGTGCACGTACACCGCGCCGGTGTGGACGCTGGAGTGCGCCGCCGTGCCGTCGACGGTGCCCAGCACCCGGCCGCTGCCCCGCTCCACGATCCGCACCACCGGCTCGCCGGTGCCGCGCAGGCTGACGTGGTCGGCGGCGCGGTCCGACCGGGCCCAGAACCACCCGGTGGGCCGCCGCCGCAGCACCCCCCGGGCGACGAGCGTGTCCACCAGCGGGCGCATGCCCGGGCCGAACACCTCGGCGTCGGCGTCGGTCAGGGGCAGCTCGGCCGCGGCGGCGGCGAGGTGGGGGGCCAACACGTAGGGGTTGTCCGGGTCGAGCACCGCCGCCTCCACCGGCCGCTCGAACAGTGCCTCGGGGTGGTGCACCAGGTAGGTGTCGAGCGGGTCGTCGCCGGCCACCATCACCGCCAGCGAGCAGGACCCGGACCGCCCCGCCCGCCCGGCCTGCTGCCACAGCGAGGCACGGGTGCCCGGCCAGCCGGCGAGGAGCACCGCGTCGAGGCCGCTGACGTCGATGCCCAGCTCGAGGGCGTTCGTGGCCGCCAGCCCCAGCAGCCGACCGCCGCGCAGGGACCGCTCCAGATCCCGCCGCTCCTCGGGCAGGTAGCCACCCCGGTATGCCGCCACCGCACCTTCCAGCCGGGGGTCCACCTCCGCGAGGGCGCGCCGGGCGCTCGCGGACACGGTCTCGACCCCGACTCGCGACCGGGCGAAGGCCACCGTCTGCACGCCGGCGCTGACCAGGTCGGCCAGCAGGTCGGCGGTCTCGGCGACGGCGCTGCGCCGGTGCGGTGCCTCGTGCTCCCCGCCACCGGGCACCAGCCCCGGCTCCCACAGCCCGAAGGTCATCGACTCCCGCGGTGAGCCGTCCTGCACGACCGGGCGCACCGGCATACCGATGAGGCGGGCGGCCTGGCCGGCCGGGTCGGCCACGGTTGCGGAGGCGAGGACGAACGTGGGGGACGCGCCATAGCGGGCGCACACCCGCCGCAGCCGGCGCAGCAGGGCGGCCAGGTGCGAGCCGAACACGCCGCGGTAGACGTGGCACTCGTCGATGACCACGTAGCGCAGGGCCCGCAGGAACGGCGCCCACCGCTGGTGGCCGGGCAGCAGCGAGTGGTGCACCAGGTCGGGGTTGGTCAGGACGTACTGCGCGTGGTCGCGGATCCAGCGCCGCTCCTCCGGAGGGGTGTCACCGTCGTAGGTCGCCGCGCGCACCCCCGGCACGGCCAGTGCCTGCAGCCGGGCCAGCTGGTCGGCCGCCAGGGCCTTGGTGGGGGACAGGTAGAGCGCCGTCGCGCCCCGGCCCGTCGCCGCCGACGCCCCGTCGACGACGTCGGAGAGCACCGGCAGCAGGTAGCCCAGGCTCTTGCCCGAGGCGGTGCCGGTCGAGATGACCACGTGCTCCCCGGCGCGGGCCGCGTCCGCCGCCTCCCGCTGGTGCGCCCACAGGGAGGTGATGCCGGAGGAGGCGAACGCCGACCACACCGGCGGGGCCACCCACTCCGGCCACGGGGCGAGCTGCTCCTGGCGGGCCGGCACCGTGTGGACATGGACCAGCCGCTCGCGCCGCCGGCCCCCGGCGAGCTGCTCGAGGGTGGCCACGGGGTCGAACCGCGCATCGGCCACAGGGGGGAGGACGTGCTCGGTCATCGCCACTACGGTATGACGCGTGGCGGACACCCGACGCCACGACCGCCCCACCGCCTGGCCAACTTGCTGTCGCAGGAGCGCCACGGCGCTAGTCTTGGCGCACCTGTGAGCCGCAGAATCATGTGGGTCACCACCGCGCAGTGAGGAGCACGCTCGTGGACCTGTCGATCTCCAGTGCAGAACGCGGGGGCGTGACCGTGGTGCATGTGGGCGGCGAGATCGACGTCTACACCGCGCCGACGCTGCGTGAGCGCCTTGACGAGCAGATCAAGGCCGGCCACACCCACCTGGTCGTCGACCTCAGTGGCGTGACCTTCATGGACAGCACCGGGCTCGGTGTCCTCGTCGGCCGGCTGAAGTCGGTGCGGGCGCAGGACGGCTCGCTGCGGCTGGTCTGCTCGGCCGAGCGGATCCTCAAGGTGTTCGCGATCACCGGCCTGGACAAGGTCTTCCAGATCTTCGGGTCGGTCGACGACGCCGTCGGCGCACACGCCTGACCCAGGCGCGCGCCGCAGCTGCGGCGCCACCCCTGAGGCGCCACGCCTTGGGCGCCACCCCATCAGGCGCCGCACCTCATTCACCGCCCCACGCCGCGTGGACCTTGGTCCCCACGTCGGGCGGCACTCGCGCATACCCTGACCGGACACGTGACGCCGGTCACAGCCTTTCGGGTTGGGTGTGATGTGGGTCACGGGTACGCTCCACCGCGTCAGCCCCCGTGCTCAGGTGGGCTGACGTCGTTTGCAGGCGAGTTCCGCTGTTCCCTGACAAGGAGGATGGAATGCCCGGCCTCATCCGAGCCGCCGACGCGACAACGCTGTCGCTCTCCGGCACGAACCTCACCCTCGTGATCGTCGTCGCTGCCATTGCGGTGGTGGCGCTGGTCATGGGTGTGTTCTTCCGGCAGCAGGTCCTCGCCGCCGATCCCGGCACCGAGAACATGCAGACCATCGGCGGCGCCGTGGAGGAGGGCGCCCAGGCCTACCTGGCCCGGCAGTTCAAGACCCTTTCCGCCTTCGTCGTCATCGTCTTCGTCCTGTTGCTGGCGCTGCCGGCCGACTCCGCCGGGGTGCGTTGGGGCCGTTCGGGCTTCTTCGTCCTCGGCGCCGTGTTCTCGGCCGCGATCGGCTACCTGGGCATGAGCCTGGCGGTCAAGGCCAACGTCCGCGTCGCTTCGGCGGCCCGCGACGGGCACCGTGACGAGGGCATGCAGATCGCCTTCCGCACCGGCGGTGTCGTCGGCATGGCCACCGTCGGGCTGGGCCTGCTCGGCGCGTCCACGGTGGTGCTGCTCTACAAGGGCGACGCCCCCCGGGTGCTCGAGGGCTTCGGCTTCGGCGCCGCGCTGCTCGCGATGTTCATGCGTGTCGGCGGCGGCATCTTCACCAAGGCCGCCGACGTCGGCGCCGACCTGGTCGGCAAGGTCGAGGCGGGCATCCCCGAGGACGACCCGCGCAACGCGGCGACGATCGCCGACAACGTGGGCGACAACGTCGGTGACTGCGCCGGCATGGCGGCCGACCTGTTCGAGTCGTATGCCGTGACGCTGGTCGCCGCTCTCATCCTCGGCAAGGCCGCCTTCGGCGCCCACGGCCTGGTCTTCCCGCTGATCGTCCCGGCGATCGGCGCGCTCACCGCGGTGCTCGGCGTGTTCGTCACCCGGGCCCGTGCGGGGGAGAGCGGCCTGGTCGCGATCAACCGCGGCTTCTACATCTCCGCGTTCGTCTCGGCCGTGCTCTCGGCTGTGGCCGCGTTCCTCTACCTGCCCTCCTCCTTCTCGGCGCTGGCCGGGGTGCCGCAGGAGGTCGCCCAGATCAACGGCGACCCGCGCCTGGTGGCCACGCTGGCGGTCTGGCTGGGCATCGCCCTGGCCGCGATCATCCTCTGGCTCACCGGCTACTTCACGGGCACCGACAAGCGACCCACCCGCGACGTCGCCCGCACCTCGCTCACCGGCGCCGCCACGGTCGTCCTGGCCGGCATCGGCGTCGGCTTCGAGTCGGCGGTCTACACCGCCGTCATCATCGGGTCCGCGATGTACTGCGCGTTCCTGCTCGGGGCCGGCTCGGTCGTCCTGTCGCTGTTCCTCATCGCCGTCGCCGGCACCGGGCTGCTGACCACGGTCGGCGTCATCGTGGCCATGGACACCTTCGGCCCGGTCAGCGACAACGCCCAGGGCATCGCGGAGATGTCCGGTGACGTCGACGGTGAGGGCGCGCAGATCCTCACCGAGCTCGACGCGGTCGGCAACACCACCAAGGCGATCACCAAGGGCATCGCCATCGCCACGGCGGTGCTGGCCGCCACGGCCCTGTTCGGCAGCTACTCCGACGCGGCCAAGACCGCGATCCTCACCGCCGCGCAGACGCTCAAGGTGGAGCCGTCGGTCTCGACCAAGGTGTCGCTGCTGGACTACCAGGTGATCACCCCGTCCAACCTGTTCGGGCTGATCCTCGGCGCCTCGGTGGTGTTCATGTTCTCCGGCCTGGCGATCAACGCGGTGACCCGCGCCGCCGGGGCGATCGTCTTCGAGGTGCGCCGCCAGTTCCGCGAGCACCCCGGGATCATGGCCGGCACCGAGAAGCCGGAGTACGGCCGCGTCGTCGACATCTGCACCAAGGACTCGCTGCGCGAGCTGGCCACCCCCGGCCTGCTGGCCGCGATGGCCCCGGTGGCGGTCGGCTTCGGCCTGGGCATCGGCCCCCTCGCCGGCTACCTGGCCGGGGCGATCGGCGCCGGCGTGCTCATGGCCGTGTTCCTCGCCAACTCCGGTGGCTCGTGGGACAACGCCAAGAAGATCGTCGAGGACGGCAACTACGGCGGCAAGGGCAGCGAGGCCCACGCGGCCACCGTCATCGGCGACACCGTCGGTGACCCGTTCAAGGACACCGCCGGCCCGGCGATCAACCCGCTGATCAAGGTGATGAACCTCGTCTCGGTGCTCATCGCCCCGGCCATCGTCCAGCTCACCATCGGCTCCGGCGCCAACTCGGTCCTGCGCTACGGCATCGCCGTGGTGGCGCTGCTCATCGCGGTCGGCGCGATCGCCGTCTCGAAGCGTCGCGACATCGCGATCGGCGACGACAGCAACGACGGGGCCGCCGCCGAGGAGCCCGCCTCCGCAGCGGTCTGAGCCGCCCGGCATACCGGTATCCGCGGCCGGTCACCTCCCCGAGGTGACCGGCCGCGGTGCGTCCGGGGCGGCTCAGGCCGAGTCGCTGGCCCGGGCGAGGACCACCTTGGGCAGCACGAACCACACCAGCAGGAAGAGCAGCAGCATCGCGCCTCCCACGACGATGCCGGCGGTGCGGCCGACGACGACGTCGAAGACCAGCAGGATGACGCTGCCCACGGTCAGCCCAAGCGTGGTCAGGCCGGCCTTGGCGAGCCGGTTGGAGGTCTCCACGAGCACCCGCTTCTTGTGCTGGTGGAACAGCAGCCGGTGGGAGCTGACCGGGGCGATCAGCAGCGCGATGGAGACCACCCCGAGCACCACGGCGGTCAGGTAGGTGGCCCGCTGCACCGCGTCGAGGTGGGCGAAGCGGGCCTGGAACGGCAGGGTCAGCAGGAAGCCGGTGAGCACCTGCACGCCGGTCTGCGCCACCCGCAGCTCCTGGAGCAGCTCGTCCCAGTTGCGGTCGGCGCGCTGGGTCGGTGTCTCGCCCGGGCGGGCGTCATCTGAGGAGCCAGTCATGGCGGGAGCGTGCCATGACCTGCGTCTGTTTAGGCCCGGATCGGTGGGGGTAACGATCCCCCGCCGGGGTGCTGTGCCAGCTTTGTGCGGCACCCCGGACCAGAACGGGGTTGTCCGACGTGCCCCGGTCTGGCGGGGTTGTGCCCTGTGCCCCATCCGTGTTCTAGTGACCGCGGCAGGTCCAGAAGCGGCGCCATGTCACCACGTTCGGATGAACGGGCGTCACATGACATCGCAAGCCGCGGCACCGCCTCCTGCTGCCGAGGACCCGCCGACCAGGGACGACAGCCCCACCCGCAACGACCAGACGCTGGAGCTGCTCGAGCAGGCCGCTCTCGCCGAGTGCCCCGAGGTGCGCAGCCGCCTCCTCGACGAGGCGTTCCTGCTCAACATCGGCACGGCCGAGAACATCGCCTCGCGCTACCGCGGGCGGGGGGTGGACTGGGAGGACCTGCTCCAGGTCGCCTATGTCGGGCTGGTCAAGGCCGTGCGCGGCTTCCGGCCCAGCGAGGGGTCCAGCTTCGCGGCCTACGCCAACCCCACCATCTCCGGGGAGATCAAGCGCCACTTCCGCGACTTCGCCTGGACCGTGCGCCCACCGCGTCGCATCCAGGAGCTCCAGGGCGCCGTGCACGGGGTGGAGCCTGAGCTCGTCCAGGCCTTGGGGCGCCCGGTGTCCCCCTCCGACCTGGCCCGAGCGCTGGCCGTCGACCTGATCGAGCTGCGTGAGGCCCTCACCGTCGACGGGTGCTTCGCCCCGCTGTCGCTCGACGCGCCCGCCCGCGCCGAGACCGGCGCCACCCTCGGCGAGCTCGTCCCCGACGAGACCGACGCGTTCGAGCGGATCGACCGGCTGCAGACCCTCGTCCCGGTGATCACGGCGCTGACGCCCCGGGAGCGGGCGATCCTGGTCATGCGGTTCGTCCGCGGCTGCACCCAGGCCGAGATCGGCGCCGAGCTCGGGGTCAGCCAGATGCAGGTCTCCCGCCTGCTGCGAGACCTGCTCGAGCGGCTGCGCGAGGCGCTGGCGTCCCCTGCAGGGGAGGACGAGGACGCCCTCGTCATCGACTGAACCGGGACACTTCGGGCACATTCGCGCCCGGTCTTGAGCGCGGCACACCGCCTGGTGCATGGTGTCGTTCCAAGGCCCGGCAGTCCCCTGGCCGCCCCCCCCTTCTTGCCCCACACCTTCAGGAGGTCGACGTGGACCCGTCGTTCGCGGCGGACTTCGCCGAGATGGCCCGGCACATGCACCAGGGAGAGGACGTCGGGCAGACCGTCGAGACGGTCGCCCAGTTCGCCAAGGAGGCGCTGGCGTGCGACTGCGCCGGCGTGATGCTCGTGCACGGCGGCAAGGAGGTCGAGTCCGCCGCCACCACGGACCCCCTCGTCGTCAAGGCCGACCGGCTGCAGATGGAGTGCGGGCAGGGTCCGTGCCTGGAGTCGATCTGGGACCACGAGACGTTCGTCATCCACGACACCGAGACCGAGACGCGCTGGGCGGAGTGGTGCCGCCAGGTGTCCGGCCTGGGCGTGCGCAGCGTGCTCAGCCTGCGGCTGTTCACGCACAACAACACCATGGGTGCGCTCAACCTGTATGCCGTGGAGCCGGGCCGTTTCGACGACGAGGACATCGCCGTGGCCACGATCTTCGCCGGGCATGCGTCGGTCGCGCTGGCGTCGGCCCGTAACGAGTCGAGCCTGCGCAAGGCCATCGACGCCCGGCACCTGATCGGGCAGGCGCAGGGCATCCTCATGGAGCGGTTCAACCTCAACGCCGACCAGGCGTTCGCCATCCTGCGGCGCTACTCCCAGGACAAGAACATGAAGCTGCGGGCCGTGGCCGAGCACATGGTCGAGTCCCGCCAGCTGCCCGCCTGAGGCCGGCGCCGGCACGCCTCGAGGCGACCCGTGCGGCGGGTCACCGTGCGCGCGGGCGCCCATCGGGGTACCACTCGGGCATGCGCCTGCGCCGTAGCAAGCCCGACGGGCCCGGCATCCGCCGCCTGCGTCGGGGTCGGGGGTTCTCCTACGTCGACGCCTCCGGGCAGGCGGTGGACCCGCAGACCCGCGAACGCATCTCCTCGCTGGCCATCCCGCCGGCGTGGCGCGACGTGTGGATCAGCCCGTGGCCGCACGGGCACATCCAGGCCGTCGGCACCGACGACGCGGGCCGGCGGCAGTACCTCTACCACGAGGCCTGGCACGAGAGTCGCAACGAGGCCAAGCACCTGCGCGTGCTCACCCTCGCCCGCGGCATCCACACGGTGCGGGAGGCGGTCGAGGCCGACCTCACGGCCCGGGCTCTGGGGCGCGACCGGGTGCTCGGGGTGGCGCTGCGGATGCTCGACTACGGCGTGTTCCGCACCGGCGGGGAGGCGTACGTGCAGGAGCACGGCACCCACGGCGTGGCCACGCTGCTGCGCGAGCACGTGTGCCTGCGCCGCGGCGAGGTCGTCTTCGAGTACACCGCCAAGGGCGGGCTGGCGCGCTCGGTCAGCCTGCGCGACGACAAGCTGGCGGCGGCCATCCGGGCGCTGCGGCGGGCGCGCTGCGACAGCGACCGGCTGCTGGTCTACCGCGACGGCCGTGAGTGGCGCGAGGTGCACGCCGACGACGTCAACGCCCGGTTCAAGGAGCTGGCCGGCGAGGACTACACCGTCAAGGACCTGCGCACGTGGCGGGCGACCGTGGTGGCGGCGGTCGCCCTGGCCCAGGCCGGTCCGGCGGCCAGCAAGGCGGCCCGGGCCCGCGCCGAGCGGGCGGCCATGGAGCTCGTCGCCGAGGAGCTCGGCAACACCCCGGCGGTCGCGCGCCGGTCCTACGTGGACCCGCGGGTGGTCGAGCACTTCGGTGCCGGTCGCACGATCGCCGCGGCCCTCCAGCGGCTGGGCGGCGACGACCTGATGGTGCCCGAGGTGCGCCAGGGGGTGGAGCGGGCCGTGGTGCGGCTGCTGGCCGGCCAACCGCGCGGCTGACCCGACCACGGTTTGTCCCGCAGCGCGCCGGGTACGACAGTCGTGGGCGACGCCGCCCGCGTTTTCCTTCCACCGCCACGGAGGTCCCATGTCGACTGACGCGATCGTGCTGCTCAAGGACGACCACAAGGAAGTGCGCCGGCTGTTCCGCGACTTCGAGGAGGCGGGGGACAACGCCCATGTGCGCAAGGGGCAGATCGTCAGGAAGATCATCGAGCTGCTCACCGTGCACACCTACATCGAGAACGAGGTCATGTACCCCGAGGTCCGCGCGCTGCTGCCGGAGGTCGAGGACGAGGTGCTCGAGTCCTACGAGGAGCACCACGTGGCCGACGTGCTGTGCATGGAGCTGTGGTCCATGGAGCCCGACGACGAGCGGTTCGACGCCAAGACGACCGTCCTCATCGAGTCGGTGCGCCACCACATGGATGAGGAGGAGCAGGAGTGGTTCCCCACGGTGCGTGACGGGCTCGGTCGCAACCAGCTCCAGGAGATCGGGGCGAAGATGATCGAGCTGAAGAAGACGGCCCCCCGCAAGCCCTCCCAGCCGAGCGCCCTGAAGAAGGCCATCGACGCCCTCATCTCCTGACCGGGGAGGCGAGCCCGCGTTTGACCGCCGACCTACCGGGTACGTGCCTGCCGGCGGCGGGCTGCCCCCATCCCGCCCGGAAGCGGGGGCGGTCCGTCGTCCCGCCCTAGGCTGGCGCCATGACCCCCAGCCCGGCCCCGCCCGTCCCGCTGCCCGACCTCGTCCCGTCGCTGCGGGCCGACCTCGCGGCGGCCGGCTTCACCGTCGACGGCATCGCGGCGGCGCTGGGCCCGGTGGCCAACGACGCGCTCGGCCGGGAGCAGCTGCTGCCCGCCGACCTGGCCACCCGGGACGCGGGCACGCCGCTGGCCACCCTGGTGCGCCTGTTCACCCTCGGCCGGCCCGTGCCCGCCGAGGCCGTCTCCGCTGCGCTGCCGACGCTGGGTCTCGAGGGGCTGGAGCGCCTGGGCCTGGTGACCGTGGGCGAGGGCCGGGTCCGCGCCACGTGCGACCTGCACCCACACGCCGACGAGTCGCACAGCTGGTGGGTGGCCTCGGACCTGTCCGAGATGGCGACCGGTGCGGCGCTGGCCCCCGACCACGTGCTGGGCATCGGCGGCGCGTCGACCACCCTGGCGGCGTGGACGCCGCGCCCGCAGGTCGACCGGGCGCTCGACATGGGCACGGGCTGCGGCGTCCAGGCCCTGCACCTGTCCGGGCACGCCGGCTCGACCGTCGCGACCGACCTGTCCCGGCGCGCGCTGGACTTCGCCGCGTTCAACGCGGCCGTCAACGGCCTCGAGCTCGACCTGCGCTGCGGCAGCCTGTTCGAACCCGTTGCCGGGCAACGCTTCCAGCTCATCGTCAGCAACCCGCCGTTCGTCATCACCCCGCGCGTCTCGGACGTCCCGCTGTTCGAGTACCGCGACGGCGGGCTCGCCGGCGACGCCCTCGTCGAGGCCGTGGTGCGCACCATCGGCGAGCACCTCGAGCCCGGCGGCATCGGGCAGTTCCTCGGCAACTGGGAGGTCGCCGAGGGTGCCGACTGGCGCGACCGCGTCCGCGGCTGGCTGGAGGGCACGGGCCTGGACGCGTGGGTCATCCAGCGTGACGTGCAGGACCCCGCGCAGTACGCCGAGCTCTGGGCCCGCGACGGCGGCAACGTGCCGGGCACGCCCGAGTACGAAGCCATGTATGCCGCGTGGCTGGCCGACTTCGCGACCCGCGGGGTCGGGTCGGTCGGCTTCGGGGTGGTGACGGTGCAGCGGCCGGCGACGGCGCGCGATACCTGGGTGGAGCTGGTGGAGGAGTCCGGGCCGGTGTCCTCCCCAATGGGCCCGGCGATCCTCGCGGGCGTGCGCGCCCGCACCTGGCTGGCCGAGCACGGCGACGCCGGGGTGCTGGCGGCGGCGTGGCGGTGTGCCGAGGACGTCACCGAGGAGCGGCACTCCCGGCCCGGTGCCGAGGACCCCAGCGTGATCGTCATCCGGCAGGGCAGCGGGCTGCGCCGGGCTGTGCGGGTCGACACCGTCATGGCCGCGTTCGTCAGCGTCTGTGACGGCGACCTCACCGCGGGTCAGGCGCTCGAGGCCATCGCGGCGCTGCTCGAGCAGGACCCCGCCGAGGTGCGTGCGGCCGCGCTGCCGGTGGTCCGCGAGCTGGTCGCCGACGGCTTCCTGCTCCCGGTCTGACCGGGTGGACCTCGGGTGCCGGACACGGGCCTCAGGTCATGACCCGAGGTCGGTGTCCGGGAGGCGTGGGTGCGCCCGGCGCTCAGCGCTCGTGGGTCGCCACGGCCTCGGGTGAGGCAAGCGCGTCACGCCAGACCAGCCACTTGCGCTCGACCTCGGCGTCGAGGTCGATGCCGTGGTGTCGGGCCAGGAGCAGGGTCTGGCACAGCACGTCGGCGACCTCGGAGCGGAACGCCGCGTCCAGCTCGTCCGGGGTCAGCCCCTTGGTGCGGGCCTGGCCGTCGCGCATCAGCTGCGCCTGGGTGAGCTCGCCGACCTCCTCCTGCAGCTTGAGCAGGAACCACGTGTCGTCCCGGTCGATGCCGAAGCGCTGGGCGTAGACGTGGGAGATCTGCTCGACCTGGTCGGTCAGCGCGTGGAGGTCCATGCGCCGCAGCCTGCCACGACGCAGGGGCGGCGTGCGGCGAGGCTCAGTTGAGCTGCCAGGAGCGCTTGGACAGGCCGTACCAGAACCCCTCGATGACGGAGCGGTTGTCCGGCGTGCCGGCCTCGAATGCCGCACCCAACGACACGAACAGCGGCGCGAAGTGCTCGGTGCGCGGGTGGGCGCGCCGGGCGGCCGGGGCCTTGTGCAGGAAGTCCATCAGCGCGTCGACGTCGCCGGTGGCCATGACCTCGCGCGCCCAGGCGTCGAACTCGGTCGACCACGACGGCGCCGGGGAGTCGGAGGGTAGCCGCGGGTTGAACTCCGACAGGTTGTGGGTGGTGAACCCCGACCCGACGATCAGCGTGCCGGAGTCGCGCAGCGGCTTGAGCTTGCGCCCGATCTCGAAGAGCTTCTGCGGGTCCAGCGTCGGCATCGACATCTGCAGCACCGGGATGTCGGCCTCGGGGTACATCTCCACGAGCGGCACGTAGGCGCCGTGGTCCAGCCCGCGCCGGGTGTCCTGGTGCACCGGCGTGGCGGGGGAGTGGAGCAGCTTGGTCACGTCGGCGGCCAGCTCGGGCGCGCCGGGCGCGTCGTAGGTCACCTCGTAGTAGCGCTGCGGGAAGCCCCAGAAGTCATAGACGAGAGGCACCTTCGTCGTCGCGGACAGCGCCAGCGGTGCCTCCTCCCAGTGCGCCGAGACCATGAGGACGCTGGTGGGCCGCGGCAGCCCGGCCGACCATCCGGCGAGCTCGCGCGTCCAGGTGGTGTCGTCGGCCAGCGGCGGCGCGCCGTGGCTGAGGTAGAGCACCGGCATACGGCTGTCAGGGGTGGTCTCGGTCACGGCACCAGCATACGCCGAGCAAAGTTTAATGTTCAACTAACTGGCGGTTTCAGACACGCGCGGTGGTCCCCGCAGGTCAGGACCCAAGTCCCCTTTCGGCCCCGCTTGGTACGTGGTGCCCGATTTCATGCCTTACCGTCTGAGACGCATGGCCCCGTCCGAGCAGCGACGAATCCGCTGCACGTGGTCGTGTGGAACGGAAGTGGGGTACCCATGAGCACCAGCACAGGCCGCCGCCTGGTCATCGTCGAGTCGCCTGCCAAGGCCAAGACGATCGCCGGCTACCTGGGCAAGGACTACGACGTCGAGGCCTCGGTCGGGCACATCCGTGACCTGCCCAACCCCAGCGAGCTCCCGGCGGAGATGAAGAAGGGCCCCTACGGCAAGTTCGCCGTCGACGTCGACAACGGCTTCGAGGCCTACTACGTGGTCGACCCGGACAAGAAGAAGAAGGTCGCCGAGCTCAAGCGCCTGCTCAAGGACGCCGACGAGCTCCTGCTGGCCACGGATGAGGACCGCGAGGGCGAGGCCATCGCCTGGCACCTGCTGGAGGTGCTCAAGCCCAAGGTCCCGGTCAAGCGCATGGTGTTCCACGAGATCACCAAGGAAGCGATCCAGCGCGCCGCCACCGAGACCCGCGACCTGGACACCCGCCTCGTCGACGCCCAGGAGACCCGGCGCATCCTCGACCGCCTCTACGGCTACGAGGTCTCCCCGGTGCTGTGGCGCAAGGTCCGCCAGGGCCTGTCCGCCGGCCGCGTGCAGTCCGTCGCGACTCGCATGGTGGTCGAGCGTGAGCGCGAGCGGATGGCCTTCCGCAAGGCGTCCTACTGGGACGTCGAGGGGGACTTCTCGCCGCAGGGCTCGCCCGGGCAGGCCTTCACCGCGCGGCTGAGCGCGGTCGACGCCAAGCGCGTCGCCACCGGGCGCGACTTCGACGACACCGGCCAGCTCAAGGGCGCCAACGTCGTCCACCTCGACGAGGCCACCGCCCACGCCATCGCCGAGGGCGTGCGCGCCGCCGCCGTGAGCGTCACCGACGTGCAGGAGAAGCCCTACACCCGCCGGCCGTCCGCGCCGTTCACGACCTCGACGCTGCAGCAGGAGGCCAGCCGCAAGCTGCGCCTGTCCAGCAAGAACGCCATGCGCGTGGCCCAGCGGCTCTACGAGAACGGCTACATCACCTACATGCGTACGGACAGCACGACGCTGTCCGAGGCCGCCCTCACCGCGGCGCGCAGCCAGGCCCGCGACCTGTATGGCGCGGAGTACGTCCCGGACTCGCCGCGCCGCTACGAGAAGAAGGTCAAGAACGCCCAGGAGGCGCACGAGGCGATCCGCCCCGCGGGCGACCGCTTCCGCACCCCGGCCCAGGTCGCCGGTGAGCTGCGCGGCGAGGAGTACGCGCTCTACGAGCTCATCTGGAAGCGCACCGTCGCCTCGCAGATGGCCGACGCCCGCGGCTCCACCGCCACGGTCAAGCTCGGCGCCACCCTGGCCGACGGCCGGGTCGTCGAGTTCTCGGCCAGCGGCACCGTCATCACCTTCCGCGGCTTCCTCGCCGCCTACGAGGAGGGCCGCGACGACGAGGCCGTGGCCAGGGCCGAGCGCGCCGACGAGGAGCGCCGCCTGCCCAAGCTCAGCACCGGCGTCGCGCTCGAGGTGCTGCGTGCGGAGGCCGACGGCCACGAGACCAGCCCGCCCGCGCGATACACCGAGGCCACCCTCGTGAAGGCCATGGAGGAGAAGGGGATCGGGCGTCCGTCGACCTACGCGGCGACGGTCGGCACGATCCAGGACCGCGGCTACGTGCGCACCCGTGGCTCGGCGCTGATCCCGACCTGGCTGGCGTTCGCGGTGACCCGGCTGCTGGAGGAGCACTTCCCCAAGCTGGTCGACTACGACTTCACCGCCGCCATGGAGGAGGACCTCGACCGCATCGCCAACGGCGACGAGGGCCGCGTGGCCTGGCTCAAGCGGTTCTACTTCGGCGACGAGGCGACCAGCATCGAGGGGCTGCGCGCCCTCGTGGACGACCTCGGCGAGATCGACGCCCGCGGCATCTCCACCATCGAGATCGGCGACGGCATCGTCGTGCGGGTGGGCCGCTACGGCCCCTACGTCGAGGAGACCGTGCCGGCCGGCGTCGACGCCGCGACCGGCGAGGTCGCCGAGGGGGCGAGCGGGGAGTCCCGCCGAGCCACCATCAACGACGACGTCGCCCCCGACGAGATGACCCCGGAGAAGGCCCGCGAGCTGCTCGAGGCGGCCGCCGACGACGGCCGCGTGCTCGGCCAGGACCCCGAGACCGGCCGCGACATCGTGGCCAAGGCCGGCCGCTACGGCCCCTACGTCACCGAGGTGCTGCCGGAGGACCTGGCGAACCTCAAGGGCAAGAGCAAGATCAAGCCCCGCACCGCCAGCCTGTTCAAGGACATGGACCTGGCGACCCTCGACCTCGAGACCGCGCTGAAGCTGCTCAGCCTGCCCCGGGTCGTCGGCAAGGACCCCGAGTCCGGCGAGGAGATCACGGCCCAGAACGGTCGCTACGGGCCCTACCTGAAGAAGGGCACCGACTCGCGCTCGCTGCAGGCCGAGGCGCAGCTGTTCACCATCACCGAGGAGGAGGCGCTGGCGATCTACGCCCAGCCCAAGCAGCGCGGGCGCGCCGCCGCGGCGCCGCTGAAGGAGCTCGGTGACGACCCGGTGAGCGGCAAGCCGATGCTGGTCAAGGACGGCCGGTTCGGTCCCTACGTCACCGACGGCGAGACCAACGCGACGCTGCGCAAGGACGACGACCCCGAGTCGATCACGCCCGAGCGCGGTGCCGAGCTGCTCGCCGAGAAGCGCGCCAAGGGCCCGACCACCCGCAAGCGGGCGGCCAAGAAGACCGCGGCGAAGAAGACCACGGCCAGGAAGACGACCGCACGCAAGACCACCGCGAAGAAGGCCGCGGCCAAGAAGGCCTGACCTGCCGTATCCCGTGCCATCACCTCCGCCGCCCCTCGCGCCACCGGGGCGGCGGAGGTGTGTCGGCACCCCGCCCTAACCTCGTCACCACATCGCACACCTGTTCGAATCGGAGGGATGATGGAGCTCGAGGGGGCGCGCCGCATGGCCACGGCGCTGATGGCCGAGCACGGGCTGGTCGGGTGGCGGCTGGTGCTGGACAACGCCAAGACCCGGGCCGGGGTCTGCCGGCCCGCCCGGCGCGAGATCGGGCTGAGCCGGGCGATCACCGCGCTGCACACCGAGGCGGAGGTCCGCGACACCGTGCTGCACGAGATCGCCCATGCCCTCGTGGGGGCCCACCACGGCCACGACGCGGTCTGGCGGGCCAAGGCCCTGGAGATCGGCTCCTCCGGCCGGCGCTGCGTCGACACCGCCTCCGCCCGGCCGCCCGCGCCGTGGACCGGCACCTGCCCGGCGGGGCACACCACGACCCGCCACCGTCGCCCGACCCGGGTGGTGACCTGCGGGCAGTGCTCGCGCAGCTTCGACCCGCGACACGTCATCACCTGGCGCTTCCACGGCGAGGTCGTGCCGATGCACCCCGCCTACGACCGCGAGCTGGCCCGGCTGCGCCGGCGGACGGCCGCCGAGCCCGTCGCCGCGCGGGGCGGCCGCCCGGAGCCGACGGTCGCGGCCGAGCGGGTCGCCCTGCCGGTGGGCACCGTGGTGCGAGTCGGCGGCAGCGGCCGCTACGCCGGGACGACCGGCGTGGTCGAGAAGCGTGCCCGCACCCGCTACCACGTGCGCACCCGGCTGGGGCTGCTCACCGTGCCCTTCGCCATGGCCGAGCCAGTCTGACCCGCCCGCCCGCCCGGGTCGGGCCCGGCCGGTGGGGGCCGGCGGCCCACGCGGGTGCGGGAGGTGAGGACACGGCATACCGGGGAAAGGGTGTTGACCCTCACGTGGCGTGAGGGCCCATAGTCGGTGCCATGACCGGGACGACGCGGGTAGGTGAGTCCCTGACCGTGGGCCAGGTGGCCGAGCGGTTCGGGGTGACGGTGCGCACGCTGCACCACTACGACGAGATCGGGCTGCTGTCGCCGGGCGAGCGCTCGGCGGCCGGCTACCGGCTCTACACCCAGGACGACCTCGTGTGCCTGCAGCACATCGTGGTCTACCGACGGCTCGGGTTCGCCCTGGAGGAGGTCGCCCTCCTGCTGGAGCACCCCGAGACGGTGGAGGCCCACCTGCGGCGTCAACGCGCAGCGGTCATGTCCCGGCTCGACGAGATGCGCGATCTCGTGACAGCCATCGACCGAGCACTGGAGAGGGAGATGAACCAGCAACCCGCCACCACCGAGGACATGAAGGAGCTCTTCGGGGACGGCTTCTACGAGAACCAGGCCGAGGCGCAGGAACGGTGGGGTGACACCGACGCCTGGAAGCAGTCGGCGCAGCGCACCAAGGGCTGGACCAAGGCCGACTGGGCCGAGGTCAAGGCCGAGACCGACGCGCTGCACGCGGCGTTCGTCGCGGCCATGGACGCCGGCGAGCCGCCGACCAGCGAGGCGGCCATGGACGCCGCCGAGCAGCACCGGTTGCACATCGACCGGCGCTTCTACGACTGCTCCCACGCGTTCCACACCGGCCTGGCCGACATGTACGTCAGCGACCCGCGCTTCACGGCGACCTACGACGAGATCCGCCCGGGCATGTCGTTCTACGTGCGCGACGCGATCTACGCCAACGCCGAGCGGGCCGCCGCGCAGGGGCCGCCGCAGGGTTAGGCCGTCGCGGGGGTGCTCTGGCCTAGGCTCACCGTGTGAGCCAGCCAGAGCACTCCCCACCGGCGGGCCTCGCCGGCGACGTGCGCGGCGTGCTCGCCATCACCGCGTTCCGCCGGCTCTGGTCCACCTTCGCGCTGTCCAGCTTCGGGGACTGGCTGGGCATCCTGGCCACGACGTCCCTGGCCGGCACCCTGGCCACCAGCCCGGCCGCGGAGTACCTCGCGGTCTCGGGAATCTTCATCCTGCGGCTCGCGCCGGCCATCGTCTTCGGGCCGCTGGCCGGGGCCCTGGCCGACCGGTTCAACCGCCGGACCGTGATGATCGTCGGCGACGGGCTGCGGTTCCTGCTGATCTGCACCATCCCGCTCGTCGGGACGCTTTGGTGGCTCTACGTCGCGACGCTGCTCATCGAGTGCGTCGGCCTGTTCTGGGCGCCCGCCAAGGAGGCGGCGATGCCCAACTTCGTGCCCCGCGACAAGCTCGAGACCGCCAACCAGCTCAGCCTCGTCGCCGACTACGGCACCGCCCCCGTCGCCGCGCTGCTGTTCTCCGGCCTGGCCCTGGTCAACACCCCGCTGCACGCGGTCATGCCGGGGCTCGACGCCTCCGGGGACTACCTCGCGCTCTGGGTCGACGCCCTGACGTTCCTCGTGAGCGCGGTCGTCGTCTGGACGATCACCTTCCCGCCGGTGGCGCACGAGGTCAGCGCCCGGGCCGAGACGCTGTGGCGCACCATCGTCGACGG